>NZ_JASPJI010000019.1:0-58124 GCF_030232285.1 Corynebacterium sp. MSK047
ACTCAATCGGCATTCAAAAAGGCCAAATCTAACCCCCGCGACACGCCGAGCCAGACACACATTTTGACCCTTAACCCAGAAAGCACTAAAGACCCCGTCCTGACAGCTCCAGCCGTCGGACAGGGTCTTTTGGTTCTCGTCGTAAACGACGCTGTCTGCAATAGTTGCTACACGATCCACACCCAAATCATATAGGCAATCAGCAAGAGCAAGCAGACAGTGAGAATCCAGGTAGAGGAAACCATGCGGGACTCCAGCACTCGACGAGCACTGTAGACCAGGAAGATCTTCTCCTCTTCCGGCAGCGCACGGCCCTCATCGGTGTCGAACTGCACCTCTGCGTGGCGCACGCCACGGGACGCACCGGTAAACTGGCCCCACTTCTCGCCGGTCTTCGCATTCTCGATGACGTAGTTCGTCGATCCCTCGCACACCAGCTTGCCTTCAGGACGAACCGGCCCAAAGGTCACTGAAAGCTGCTTGGCTCGCGAAATCTTGTCACGGTCAGCAGCAACGGTCGAGAACACGCGGCCGTCGGGAAGCGTGGCGGAAACACGGTGATTAGCAGAGGCGTCAATGACCCACTCCCCTTCCGGGGTGTTGAGGCGATCGCCCTGCTCATCACGGATGTACGTGCCGACTTCGGTGCTTTCCTTCAGAATCGGCCAGGTTTGCTCGGATTTTTCCCGAGAGCCGTCGCCGAGACTATAGGATTCCCAAAAAACTTCTTCGGCCATTAGCAGCCCACCAGGCGAGCTGCGAGGTAGCCTTCCAGCTCGTCAATCTTGACGCGCTCCTGCTCCATGGTGTCGCGGTCACGGACGGTCACAGCGTTGTCCTCGAGAGTATCGAAGTCAACGGTGACACAGAACGGAGTACCGATCTCATCCTGGCGACGGTAACGACGGCCGATAGCACCGGAGGTGTCGTAATCGACGGCCCAGTACTGGCGCAGCTTGTCGGCGACAGCCTCAGCAGTCGGAGTCAGGGTGTCCTTCTTCGACAGCGGCAAAACAGCAACCTTAACCGGCGACAGACGCGGGTCCAGCTTCAGCACAGTACGGGTGTCGGTGCCGCCCTTTGCGTTCGGCACCTCTTCCTCGGTGTAGGCATCACACAGGAAGGCCATCAGGGCGCGGGTCAGACCGAAGGACGGCTCAATGACGTACGGAACGTACTTTTCGCCGGTAACCTGGTCGTGGTAACGCAGGTCTTCCTTGGAGTGCTCGATGTGGCAGCCGAGGTCGTAGTCCGTACGGTTGGCGACACCCATCAGCTCGCCCCACTCGTTTCCCTGGAAGTGGAAACGGTACTCGAAGTCGATTGTGCGTGCAGAGTAGTGAGCGCGCTCGTCCTTCGGAACGTCGAACTGACGCATGTTCTCCGGGTTAACGCCCAGGTCAATGAACCAGTTCCAGCAGGCGTCGACCCACTCATCGAACTTCTCTTCCGCCTGGTCCGGTGCGACGAAGTACTCGATCTCCATCTGTTCGAACTCGCGGGTACGGAAGATGAAGTTACCCGGGGTGATCTCGTTGCGGAATGCCTTACCGGTCTGGCCGATACCGAACGGTGGCTTCAGGCGAGCCGTGGTCATAACGTTCTTGAAGTTGACGAAGATACCCTGAGCGGTCTCCGGGCGCATGTAGTGCAGGCCCTGCTCATTGTCGACCGGGCCGAGGAAGGTCTTCATCAGACCGGAGAACATCTGCGGCTCGGTCCAGTTGCCCGGCTGACCGGTCTCCGGGTCCGGAACGTCTGCCAGACCATTGGCCGGCGGGTGACCGTGCTTGGCCTCGTAGGCCTCCAGCAGGTGGTCAGCGCGGTAGCGCTTGTGGGTGTGCAGGGACTCCACCAGCGGGTCGGTGAAGGTAGCGACGTGGCCGGAAGCTTCCCAGACCTGGCGCGGCAGGATAATGGAGGAATCCAGGCCGACGACATCCTTACGGCCGGTGACGAAGGTCTTCCACCACTGGCGCTTGATGTTTTCCTTCAGCTCCACACCCAGGGGACCGTAATCCCATGCCGAGCGGGTACCGCCGTAAATTTCACCACACGGGTAAACGAACCCCCTGCGCTTACACAGGTTGGCGACGGTATCGACAACTGACTTAGGTGCCACGGTCTAGACCACTCCTTATAAATGGCTTCGCATCGCACACCACACGCCTTTTCCGGGCACACAATTCAGCCCGTTCCGTGCGGCGAACGACATAATGAAAAGCAAAATGTACTGACCCCAACAGGCCAGTTAAAAGTTCCCCTATACTCTAGCGCATCTTGTCCAACCGATACCGGGTAGTGTCGGTTACATGGCTGGCGAAGATATGCACGAAGTTAGTTCTGGCGAAAACCCACGTGGTACGGGCTCCCCCGCTAGCACCGGGGCACACGTCTCCGCGCGGCCGGCCGCAACCCGCATCGGCCAGCGCAGTACTCGCCAACGCCGCGCCGTCGTGTCGATTATGAGTGAGGCCCCTAATTTTCGCTCCGCTGCTGACATTCATAAGTCGCTGACGGAACGTGGGGACAAGGTCGGCTTGACGACGGTCTATCGGACGCTCCAGTCCCTTGCAGAAATGGACATTGTCGATGTTCTGCACAATGCCTCCGGAGAGGCTCTCTACCGGCTGTGCGGTGACCACCACCATCATCACCTGGTCTGCACCGATTGCGGCAGCACCGTTGAAGTCGCCGGCGGCCCTGTCGAGCAGTGGGCTCACAGCCTTGCGGAGGAGCACGGTTTTAATCTGACCGGGCACACTGCTGAGGTCTTCGGCCTGTGTGGGGACTGCCAGAAGAAGTAGCCCGGGCTCCCTCCCCCCCCCCAAAAAAAATACCGGCTCTAGGCCTTGCCGAACCTACGGTCGCGCTTGGCGTACTCCACCACTGCGGCGCGCATGTCATCCCGACCGAAATCCGGGAAAAGCTTGTCCTGATAGACCATCTCCGCATAGGCGGACTGCCAGATCAAGAAGTTGGACGTGCGCTGCTCACCCGACGGACGCAGGAACAGATCAACATCCGGCATAGTCGGCTCATCCAGGAACTGTGCGAAAGACTTCTCAGTCAAGTCATATTCGCTGAGCTCCCCCGCTGCTGCCTGACGAGCAATCTCTCTAGCAGCATCAACAATTTCAGCGCGACCACCGTAGTTGACGCACATATACAGAGTTAGCGCGTCATTGTCCTTCGTCTGCTCTTCGGCAACCTCAAGTTCCTTAATCACCGAGCGCCACAGTCGCGGGCGACGCCCTGCCCAACGCACGCGAACGTTCTTCGAATCCAGCTCATCACGACGTCGGCGCAGCACATCGCGATTAAAGCCCATTAGGAATCGGACCTCATCGACCGAACGACGCCAATTCTCAGTGGAAAATGCGTAGGCCGACAGGTGCTTGACACCCATCTCCAAACAAGCATCGACGCACTCCATCAGCACGGCCTCACCACGCTTGTGCCCCTCGGTGCGTTTGAGCCCACGCTGTTCGGCCCATCTACCATTGCCGTCCATCACGAGCGCGATGTGATTGGGCACGAATTGCTGCGGTACAGGAGGATTCAACACGCTTCCTATTGTGCCCCACCGCTACTGTTTACTGCCAAAAAGCATCCACATGTTCCAGCGCCGGCACCCGGCGGCCCAGGTAGTACTGCAGGTACTTCGCCGTTAGGGTACGCGCCGTCGCAATCCGCCCCTCAAAATCGCTTGACGACGTATCGATGCCCGCCCATTGCTCATGAGCAAGCTGCCACATCAGATGCAGAACCTCGGTCGGCGGAGTATCTGCACCCGGTGGCCGGCAGTTAGTGCACACTGCTCCACCTAATGCGGGAGAAAACGCATGATGAGGCCCGGCTTTGCCGCAGCCTGCGCATTCAAAGAGGCTTGGCTGCCAACCGGCCTGCGCCATTGCTCGCAGAATGTAGGAGGTCAGCAACAAATCGGGGCGATGGCGACCGGCCGCAACCTCGTCGAGCGATTGAGTGGTGAGATCCCACAATTCGGGAGCCGGCACTTGCTCCTCGCCGACAATGCGTTCGGCGACGTCCAGGACTGCACACGCACAGGTGTAGCGCGCATAGTCGTCGACAAGCGGTGCTGCCCACGTGCGCACGGTATCGGCGCCTGCGATAGTGGACAGTCCTCGGCGTGGGTAGATGTTGACATCCACGTCGACGAATGGTGAGAGGCGGGAGCCGAAGCGGCTCTTCGCGCGCCGCACGCCTTTGGCGACACCGCGGACTAGGCCGTGGTCACGGGTGAAAAGGACGATGATGCGGTCGGCTTCGCCGAGGTCGTAGCGGCGTACGACCAGCGCACGGTCGCGATACGGCTCGACCAACTTTTTAGAATCCCAACTTGCCCAGCTGCTTCGGGTCCGACTGCCAGTCCTTCAGCACCTTCACGCGCAGGTCGAGGTAAACATTCTGACCGAGCAGTGCAATGAGTTCCTTACGAGCCTTGTGAATGGTGGTGCCCATGCGTCGACCGTCGCGCCCCATGAGGATGGACTTCTGCCCCGAACGCTCGACATAGATAACGGCGTGGACATCCAGGACGCCTTCGCGATCCTGGTTCGGCAGCACCTCATCAATCTGGACTGCCACGGAGTGCGGCAACTCATCGCGCAGACCGCCGAGGGCCGCCTCGCGAATGAGCTCCGCCATCCGGGTGTGCAAATCCTCATCGGTGATGTGCCCCTTTGGGTACAAGCGTGGGCCCTCCGGCAACTGCGAAGCCATGACATCAATCAGCGTATTGATGTTCTCGCCGGACTTCGACGACAGTGGCACAAGCTCGGCATCCGGACCGAGCAACTCCTGCAGCTCAATCAGGCGCTCAATAATGGTGTCGCGCGAGACCTTATCCACCTTGGACACAATGCCCATGATGTTCTTGCAACCTTTGGAGACGTTCTCGTAAATCCAGCGGTCACCGGGGCCAATTTTCTCGTCGGCAGGCACGACCATCGCGACCAAGTCCACATCGGAGTAAGTCTCCTGAACCATGTCATTCAGGCGCTCACCGAGCAGCGTGCGTGGCTTGTGCAGACCTGGCGTATCCACGACAACGATCTGACAGTTCTCGCGGTGGACTACACCTCGGACTGGATGACGCGTGGTTTCCGGCTGGTTAGCGGTAATAGCGATCTTCTCGCCCACCAGGGAATTGGTCAGCGTGGACTTACCGGTATTCGGACGCCCCACAATGGAAACGAACCCAGAGCGAAAGCCCTCCGGCGCACTGTAATCATCAGCATCTCCGCCAAGTCCAGCATTGGCCAGCATGTCATCAAGATTGCCCATCAGTATCTTCTTCCTCGGAGTAAAACTCCGCAGTCGGCTCCACCACCACAGTGCGTACCCGCATACGACCACGACGGTCACGCGAGCCCTCGGCGGTAAACTTCAGTCCTGCATATTCTACGTACGAACCGGGCAGTGGCACACGTCCAAGCTCATATGCCAACAGACCGGAGACCGTATCCACCTCATCGGTGACCTCGTCATCGAAGACGAGTTGGCGCCCGTGGGCTTCGTCGTAAAGCTCTATGAGCTCGCCCAAGCTGAGGCGCGCCTGCACGCGGTAGGAGGCATCCCCCAGTGGTTCGATGGGGGCCTGCTCGGCCTCGTCGTATTCGTCGGCAATCTCACCGACAATCTCCTCGAGGATGTCCTCAATAGAGATAAGGCCGGCGACCGATCCGTATTCATCGATGAGGATGGCGATGTGATTGCGGGTGCGCTGCATTTCATCGAGCAGGTCATCCAGTGGCTTGGAATCGGGCACAAAAACGCAGTCACGCATGACCTCGGAGACGCGAACACCGCGGCCGCCATCAGTACGCGAGTACGTCTGCTGGACAATGTCCTTCAAGTAAATGACGCCGACGATGTCCTCAACGCTCTCGCCAATCACCGGCAGTCGCGAGTGACCCGACTTCACGCATAGGGCCACTGCCTGACCACAGTGCTTATCCGCCTCAATCCACACCATCTCTGGGCGCGGAACCATAACAACGCGTGCCGACGTTTCCGCGAGATCGAACACAGACTGAATCATGCGGCGCTCATCGTGCTCCACAATGCCGCGCTCCTGGGCGATATCGACCATCTCGCGCAACTCGACTTCAGTGGCGAACGGGCCATCGCGGAAGCCACCACCAGGGGTGATGATGTTGCCGAACCAAATCAGCAACTTTTCCAGTGGCCCCAACACCTTGGCCATAAAACTCAGAACGACCGCGGTGGCGAGGGAAATCGAGTACGGATTCTTCCGACCCATCGTGCGGGAAAACACCCCGAGGACCAGGAAGGTGAACAGAGCCAACAACACCACTGCAGCCACAATGGCCCAGCGCTCCGGCTCGAAAAGCTTAAGACAAACTGCCGCAAGCGTCACTGCACCGATTGACTCGCACAGCGTACGCAAAATCACCAGCACATTGACGTGCCGAGCGCGATTTTCTACGACCTTGAGAAGCGCATTAGCACCTGCGACCTCGTCACGCTGCAGCTCTGCCACGCGCGCACGGGAAATGCCTGCGACCGCAGTTTCGACTGTGTTAAGTCCGCCAGCGCAGATCATCGCCACAACGGCGACAATTATCAAAGTGATCATCGCTCGTTAGAACGCTCCGGGAACGCATTGGGGTTAATTGGTTTTTCGGAAAAGCTCACGCCACGACGATCGATGTCGTCGTACCAATCCGCCAATAGGCCATTCTGCAGGGAGAACATCTGGCGCTCTTCCTCCGCCGTGACATGGTCATAACCCAACAGGTGCAGAACGCCGTGCACGGTGAGCAGAACCAACTCGTGGCTTAGCGGATGGCCTGCACGCTCCGCCTGCCCTGCGGCAAACTCCGGGCACAACACAATGTCGCCCAGCATCGCCGGCCCTGGGCTAGCTGCATCTGGTCGGCCAGAGCCAGGAGTAAGCTCATCCATCGGGAAGCTCATCACATCCGTCGGACCCGGCAGATCCAGCCAGCGCACATGGAGGTCTTCGATTGTCTTCAAGTCGACAATGTGAATGCTCAGCTCGGCTGCCGGATGCACGTCCAGGCGGCCCAGCGCATAACGGGCAACGTCGATAAGCGACTCTTCATTGACGCCCTGACCGGACTCGTTGAAAACTTCAATGCTCATGTAATTTCAGCGTCCTTTATCGCTTTGTGGCGGACTGTCGCTTTTGTGGGGACTCGGCGCCCTGTTCAATACCTTCGTTATAGGCATCGTAGTCATCGTAGGCCTCGACAATTGCGGTTACCAGCGGGTTGCGCACCACATCCGCAGCCGCCAGCGCCGGAAAAGCGATTCCCGGCACGCCGCGCAGCACCTCACGGGCGACAGCTAGACCGGACTTCTGCCCTCGAGGCAGGTCGACCTGGCTGGCGTCACCGGTGATGACCATCTTCGAACCGAAGCCCAGGCGGGTGAGGAACATTTTCATCTGCGCCGGAGTAGTGTTCTGTGCTTCGTCGAGAATGATGAACGCATTGTTCAAGGTACGACCGCGCATGTACGCCAGCGGTGCGACCTCCACTACCCCAGTTTCCATCAGCTTTGGAATCAGCTCTGGCTCAAGCATTTCGCGCATCGCATCGTGCAATGGGCGCAGGTAGGGGTCAATCTTCTCGTGCAGAGTACCCGGCAGGAAGCCCAGGTTTTCACCGGCCTCCACTGCGGGGCGAGTCAGAATAATGCGTTCGACCTGCTTATTCTTCAGCGCAGCAACAGCCTTGGCCATGGCCAGGAAGGTCTTGCCCGTACCGGCGGGGCCGATACCGAAAACAACGTTATAGCGGTCGATGGCATCGACGTAGTTCTTTTGTCCCTCAGTCTTGGGGCGCACGGTCTTGCCACGATGTGTCACGATGCCGCCACCGAGCACCTCGCTGGCGGACTTCTCCCCGCGATCCACAATGCCCACCGCGTGCCGCACCGACTCCGGGGAGAGCTCGTGCCCACGACGGGCCATCGCCTCTAGCTCCTTGAAAGCGCGGACAGCCAACGAAACATCCGCCGGAGCACCCTTGATTGTCACAACTCCGCCGCGGACATGAATATCCGCTGCCAGCAGAGATTCCAGCAGACGTAGGTTCTGATCCGCATGACCGACCACAATCGGCGCGAGATTGTCATCGAGCTCGACGACGGCAGTGGTACGAGCAGTTACTGAATACTTTGTCATTATGCGTCTATCCTACTGACCAGGCGTGGGTGCGCCGCCCCAGCGCTTTGTCAACGGGCCCAGTGCGCAAAGAGCAGCAGCTCCCGCGAGGGCGCTGCGGAGAACTGTCGGGCCGAGTACTACCGAGCTAGCACCTGCGGCGCGGAAGGCCTCGAGTTCCCCAGGGCTGACTCCCCCTTCTGGGCCGACGATGAAAAGAACCTTGTCAGCGTTTGCTGCCTGCGCGGCGAAGTCCACGAACGGAGCTGTTTCCTCCTCGTGCAAAACTGCTGCCACACCACCTGCTGACGTGGTTTCCCGGATGAGTTGCTCAATATCAGCGGAGCTATGCAGGTCAGCGACCGGCGGAATCCATGCACGACGAGCCTGCTTGGCTGCCTCGCGCGCAGCCGACTGCCACTTGGCGCGGGCCTTAGTGACCTTCGCGGTACCCTGCCATCGGGCCACACAATTCACGGCCGCCCAGGGGATAATCTCATCGACCCCGGCCTCGGTCATCAAATCGACCGCAAGCTCAGCACGATCCGACTTCGGCAGCGCCTGCACCACAGTGACGTGCGGGCGCGGACGTGGACGTTCCTCTGCGGCGACCACACGAACGTGAACCTCACGAGGGTCTACGTGCATGAGCTGTGCTCGCACCACCTTGTCCGCACCATTGGCAAGAAGGATCTCCGAGCCCTCCTTCAGCCTGCGAACGCTGATGTGCTTTGCCTCAGGCCCGAGGATCCGAATGATTTCCTCCGGGTGCGGCAGCTCGGCGAAATCACCGAGGAATACGGGCAAACTCATGCGTGCTTCACACTCACTGTGGGGCTATGGGGGGATGGCGTGTTCAACGGCGACGGAAACGGGAGAAGAATCCGTGTCGCTCGCTGGAATTAGCCACCTTGGCATCATCATCGCGGTGCTCGCGCAGCTTCTCCAGCAGCTCGCGGGACTTACGGTCCAGCTTCGTCGGCACCGTGACATCGACGTGTGCGACCACGTCGCCGTTGCCCTCGCCGCGCAGATGTGGCATACCCTTGCCCGACAGGCGAATCTGCTCTGCCGGCTGGGTGCCTGAATCAACCTTGATGGTCATTGGCTCGCCGAGTAGGTCGTCGACCTCAAACTCGGTACCAAGTGCGGCATCAGCCATGGGCACCTGGACGTTAAAGTGCAGGTCATCGCCCTCACGCTCGAATACCGGGTGCGGGTCCATGGCAACTTCCACGTAGAGGTCACCCGCCGGGCCACCGCCCGGACCGACCTCGCCCTGACCTGCCATGCGAATACGCATGCCATCAGAGATACCTGCCGGAACGTTTACCGTCAGATCACGGCGAGCGCGCACGCGGCCGTCGCCACCGCAGTTGTTACACGGATCGGGGATAATTTCGCCGGTGCCCTCACAAGTCGGGCACGGCCGCGAGGTCATCACATTGCCCAGGAAGGAACGCTGGACCTGCTGAATCTCGCCAGTACCATCACAGCTGGTACACATCTTCGGCTTGGACTTGGACTTCGAGCCAGTTCCCTCGCACTGCTCACACAGCACCGCGGTGTCCACCGTGATGGGCTTGCGGACACCGGTGAATGCCTCATCGAGGCCCAGCGAAATACGCAGCAGCGCATCTGCACCTGGCTGCACACGCGAGCGGCGCTGGCGGGTCCCGCCGGCACCGCCGAAAAATGCTTCGAAGATATCGCCGACTCCGCCGCCGCCGAAACCGCCGAAGCCACCGCCTGGCATACCGGCCTGCGGATTGAGAGGATCTCCTCCCATATCCACAATCCGGCGCTTTTCAGGATCCAGCAGGACCTCGTTCGCCTCAGAGGCCTCACGGAACTTCTCCGCAGCTTCTTCATCACCCGGATTACGGTCTGGGTGGTACTTGAGCGCCAGCTTTCGGTACGCCTTCTTAATCTCAGCGTCCGTAGCGTCCTTCTCCACTCCGAGGATGCCGTAATAGTCGCGTGCCAACTTTAGCTACTTCCTTTCAATACCCGGCCAACGTACTGTGCAACAGCAGCAACCGAGGAAATTGTTCCCGGATAATCCATAAATGTGGGGCCAACTACGCCCATGCCACCCAAAATTTCGGTGCCGGTGCCATAGCCAGTTGAAACAACTGAGGTAGCGCGCAGCTCCTCGTCCTCGTTTTCCTCACCGATGGAAACGCGAACGTGGTGCAAATCCTGCGCGGCCGACAGCAGTTTCAGTACGACCACCTGTTCTTCGAGAGCTTCAAGAACCATGGGCAACGTAGAAGGTAAGCGACCGGCCATATTACCACGGGTCAAATTCGACGCTCCGGCCAGGATGAGTCTGTCATTCGGCTTTTCAATCAGCGACTCCACCAGCACCGTCGAGCAGCGAATAAGCACATCCCGCAAATCACGCGGGGCGTTAGCCGCAAGATCGGAGATCGCAATCGACGCGTCGGCAAGCGTGTGCCCCGACATTGCGCGGTTGAAATGCTCACGCAAGAGCGGCACGAGATCGGGATCCATCGGTGCTGGCAGCTCAACATTGCGCTGCTCCACGCGCCCGGTGTCAGTGATGACTACCAGCAACAATCGCGCGTCGGCGAGCTGTACGACCTCGCAGTGCCGGACGCGGGAGACCTCCAGCGTCGGCACCTGCACCACTGCGACCTGACGAGTTAGCTGGGCCAGCAGCTGCACACTGCGGCGCAGCACGTCCTCCAGATCGACGCCGCCTTCGAGGAACTCGAGGATAGCTCGGCGCTCAGCCCGGGACAGCGGCTTAATCTGCGAAAGATTGTCCACAAAAAGGCGGTAGCCCTTCTCAGTCGGGATACGTCCGGACGATGCATGTTCCTGCTGGATATACCCCTCGGCCTCCAGCACCGCCATGTCATTTCTAATGGTCGCCGAGGACACACCCAGATTGTGGCGCTCCACCAGAGCCTTCGAGCCGACTGGCTCCTGGGAAGCTACGTAATCCGAGACAATTGCCCGAAGAACTTCCTGCCTGCGCTTATCCGTCTGAGATGACATGCGGATAGTTTAACTAAGGATGTCAACAATTATGGCGTCGGCCAGCAAACGACCGCGATTGGTCAGCTGAATCCGCTGGCCGCCATCGACGGAAACAAACTCCACCATGCCCGCTTCCGCTTGCCGACGTGCCTTGCCCAGCTCATCCTCACCGAGCAGATTGGCATCGATACCCTCGGCCAAGCGGAGGCCCAGCATAATCTTCTCAGTGTGCCGATCCTCGGCCGTAAGCCTTTCTGAATCCTTAATCGGCAATTCTCCGCCGGAAATGGTCGCCGCGTAGCGAGCCGGATGCTTGACGTTGTAAAACCTCGTGCCATCCAGGTGCGAATGTGCACCGGGGCCCGCACCCCACCAATTTCCATCGCGCCAGTAGAGCATATTGTGACGACATTGGCCGCCCGGTTTTGCCCAGTTGGACACCTCGTACCAGGAAAAACCGGCTTGACTCAGTGCGGCATCGATGCGCTCGTAGCGGTCGGCGAGATCGTCGTCGTCAGGCATCGGCAGCTCACCACGACGGACCTTACGCGCCATCGCGGTACCCGGCTCGACGATCAGTGAGTACGCCGAAACATGATCGACGTCCGTGGCCAGGACTGCCTCCAACGTCGTATCGAGGTTCGCCATCGACTCCCCTGGCGTGCCATAGATAACGTCGAGGTTGATGTGCTCAAAGCCGGCCGCGCGTGCCTCCGCCACTGCCGCCGCAGGACGCCCCGGCGTGTGCGTACGATCCAGAGTGGCCAGCACATGCGGCACAGCCGACTGCATGCCCAGACTCACCCGGGTAAACCCTGCCTCGGCCAAGCCTTCGAAAAACTCCGGGGAGGTCGACTCGGGATTCGACTCGGTGGTGACCTCGGCGTCGTCGGCAAGCCCAAAGCTGTTGCGCACACCGTCGAGCAGGCGACGAAGACCACTCGCCCCCAACATCGACGGCGTACCACCGCCGACGAATACGGTATCGGCGCCACGCGCTAGTTCGGGGTGCTTTACGACGGCCATCTCGAGCTCAGCCACGATGGCATCGAGGTAGTCTCCCTGCGTTGCGCCACTGCCCAGCTGACCTGGCGTGTACGTGTTGAAATCACAGTAGCCACAACGGGTGGCACAGAATGGGACGTGTAAGTAGACACCGAAGGAATCGGTGTGTGCGGAGGCTTCGCTCACGCATGCTCCTTGGCTCGACGTTGCTTGACGCGGCGGACAATTTCATCGATGCGGGCACGTTCCATCAGGAACTCCGGAGGCCTACGGCCGCGCAGCGCATTGGCAACTGCCGGATGAGTCTCGGGAACAGCAACACACCAAGCGGCGGCAGCGGACAGTGCACGGCGGCCAGACTGTGCGTAAAGCTGCGGAAGCACCACACTACCGAGCTTTTCCACGCCTCGGATGTTTTCGGCGGAAACCCAGTCGGCGAGTTCCTCCAGGTAAGAAGCCACGGCATCGGAGCGAGCAATCATTGCCTGCGTGACCGTAGGGACTGCAACCGGATGCTTCAAAGGAGCCGGAATGAGCGACAGTGACTGCACATCCGGCGACTTCGGTGCCGGATGTGGGTGTCGCCGCGGTGTCGAAGCGGAGGAAAGAGTACCGATGCGCCCCGAGCGAATGCCGGAGGTAAACGCTTGGCGTAGACCATCAAGCTCACCAATCAGAGGGCGGCAGTCCTCAACGGCCTCGTCGACGATGTCAGCGAGCTCGAGGACACATTCGTCCACCAGCTCACGATCTACATCAGCAACCGCCTGAGCAAGGTGCTCGATGTGTTCGGCAACTTCGTCACCAATGTCGTAGAGCTCTTGGGTCACTTCGCGCAGGCGTAGCCGAGCATCGAAGTGGTTAATCATTGCCCGCCCTCCCACGACATCTTCGGCGCCGGTGACATCATTGCAGTCTTCCGCTTTCGAATATCGACGAACATTGACGAATGCCGACTTTCGAAAACTGAAAACTCCTTAAAAATTTCTAGCGCCCCTCACCTTAATGGGGTGAGGGGCGCTAGCGCGGTAACAACACGCTGCCGTTTTCTATCGGCAGCGGGTAGACCGTGAATTAACGCTGGTAGAGAGCCTCAATGTCACGCGAGTAGTTGTCCATGACAATGTTGCGCTTGACCTTCATGGTCGGGGTCAGCTCGCCGCTTTCCTCGGTGAAGTCACTGTCCAGAATATGGAACTTCTTAATGGCCTCTGCGTGAGAAACCAGCTCGTTAGCGGAGTTGACGGCGTCCTGAATCTCGGCGCGCAAAACTGCGCTGGAGGCAGCGAGTTCACGGATCGAGGTGTGCTCGGGGACGGAGTGCTCAATCTTCCACTTCTCCAGTGCCTCCTCATCGAGAGTGACCAACACGGAGACGAACGGACGACCATCGCCGATGACGACTGCCTGGGACACCAGCGGGTGCGCACGCATGCGGTCTTCCATCGGGCCCGGCGCGACATTCTTACCACCAGCGGTGACAATGAGGTCCTTCTTGCGGCCGGTGATCTTCAGGTGGCCTTCTTCGGTCAGCTCACCGAGGTCACCAGTCTTAAACCATTCGCCGTCGATGAAGGCTTCCTTGGTAGCCTCTTCGTTCTTCCAGTAGCGGTCGAACACAACCGGACCACGGAGCAGAACTTCGCCATCATCAGCGATAGCGGCCGAGCAACCACCGACCGGACGACCAACGGTACCAATGATTTGCTCGCTCGGGTTGTTCACGGTGACGGCAGCCGTGGACTCAGTCAGACCGTAGCCTTCGTAGACAGGCACACCGAGACCACGGAAGAAGTGCCCGAGGTCAGAGGACAGAGCCGAACCACCGGAAATGGTGTACTGCACGGCCTCACCCATAGCTGCGCGAATTTTCGAGAACAGCAGGCGATCGTAGAGCTGGCGACGCAGCTTCAAGACACGCGACGGACCTGCCGGAGTATCCAGAGCCTTGGAGTACTCGATGGCGGTGGCCTCAGCACGCTCGAACATGGCCAGACCGAATGCGCCCTTCTCCTTAGCGGAGGCGTAGGCGGAGTCACGAACCTTCTCGAACACGCGCGGCACACCGAGAATCATGTGCGGACGGGAACGCTGGAACTCCAGGGTGACGGTCTTGGTATCAGCCCAGTGAGACTGGGTAGCACCGGAAATCATCGAAGCCAGGGACACTGCGTGAGCCAACACGTGCGCCAACGGCAGGAAGGTCAGAATGCGGTTACCCGGCCGGGCAATCAGGCCAATCTCGTTGGTGAGGATGGCGCGGGCCTCCGCCAGCCAGTTGCTGTGCAGGAGCACGCAGCCCTTCGGACGACCAGTGGTACCGGAGGTATAGATCACGGTTGCCAGGTCGTCGGCCTTGGTGTCCTTGATGCGGCGCTCGACCTCGTCGCCGTCAATGTCACGGCCTTCGTAGCTAATGGTGTCAGTAGCGGAAGCGTTAATCTCCAGTACACGACGCAGCTGGGACTCGCCCTCCGGGTTCTCGGTGCCCTTTTCGACCAGCAGAGGCTTCATGCGGTCGGTGTGCTCACGCGACTCGGTAAATGCGAAAACAGCACCGGAGTTTTCAATAATCCAACGAATCTGGCCAGACGAAGAAGAGCCGTAAATCGGGACAACAGCAGCGCCTGCCATCCAGATAGCGGTATTGATCAGGTTCCACTCGTAGCGAGTCTCACTGAGCAGCGCTACGCGGTCGCCCGGCTGAACACCGTTGGCAATTAGCCCCTTAGCGACGCCCTTTGCCTCGTCATAGAACTCCTGAGCAGTGACATTTACCCACTCAAAGTTCTTGGGGCGGGTGAAAAGCACCAGCTTCGGGCGCTTCTGCACCAGCTCCTGCAGCGAGGTAATAATCGTTTCGTCCTCGCCGATGACGTATTTCGCCTCGGTAGTATATTCACGCATCGAGTTACAAACCCCTACTTTCGGTAGTTCTGTCCGTCGTTGGTTTCGTTAGGAATCAACTTAGAACATCAAACCCTGCGCCGTTGTGATTTCAGTAAATATTTCGATAACGAAGTGATTTACCTTACTACTGGCAAAGTTTTTCTAAACTGGCATGATGGAAAGGGTGACACAGGCAGCTTCCAATCCTCCCCTTTCCTCTCCACTCGCCGACCTCGCTAAAGATGTCGGAGTTGGGGTTTCCTACTACTCCACCGAGGGCCAACTCGTGCACGTCTCTCGTGAGACAGTGCTAAAAACTCTCGCTGCTCTCGACATCGATCTGGGCCCAGATCCCAGCGATGCCGAAATCAACGACGCCCGTCGCGAGTGGGCAGATACGCAGTGGTCTCGCCTTCTCCCGCCCGTGGTAGTTACCCGCCAGGGCATCTTCCACCGAGTTCTGGTTCACGTACCGCACGGCAGCAATGTCAGCGTGACTGTGAAACTGGAGGACGGCGCAGAATGGCCCTGCGCTCAGGTGCACCACTTGGTTCCGCCACGCCAAGTCGGCGATGTGTTGATGGGAGAAGCCGCCTTCGCAATTCCAGAGGATCTGCCACTTGGTTGGCATCGCTTGCGCGCAGTCAACGACGACAACGTCGCTGAGTGCGATGTGGCCGTAACCCCCAACCGTCTCGCCACTGCCGACAAGTACGTGCAGAATCCTGCGCATGGCGTCATGGCACAGCTGTACTCGGTACGCTCCAGCCGCAGCTGGGGTATCGGCGATTTCGCTACCCTCGGCGACTTGGCACAGGTCAGTGCAGAGCACGCGGGCTCTGATTTCGTCCTCATCAATCCGTTGCACGCCGCAGAGCCACTGCCTCCGGTAGAAGACTCGCCGTACCTGCCCACCACGCGCCGCTATGTCAATCCGCTGTACGCGCGCCCAGAGCTTATCGACGAGTTCGGGTACCTGGACAAGGACGAGGCCGATGAAGCCCGTGCGCTAGCGAACTCTTTCCACCAGCTCAATCACAGCCCTGATGAGATTGACCGCAACCCCATCTACGCTGCAAAGCTCAAGGTATTGCGGGCAATTCACAAGATCCCCCTGTCCAGCGCACGCCAGGCGGAATTTGACCGTTGGCTGGAGGCCGAGGGCCGTGGCATTTACGACTACGCGTCGTGGTGCACCGAGCGCGAGCTCGCGGATCGCGCTGCTGCCCGCGATGCTGCACGCGCTGCCACTTCCGATTCTGGTGCCGTAGCCGAGAACGATATCGAGTTGGTTCCACCGTTGGGTAACCACGCCAGTGTCGAATCTCTGCGGGAGGAAATCTTCCACTTCCACCTCTGGGTGCAGTGGATTCTCGATCAGCAACTCGGCCAGGCACAAGAGGCAGCCCTGGATGCGGGTATGCGCATCGGCATCATGGCCGACCTTGCCGTCGGCGTGCACCCTGGCGGCGCGGATGCCGAGAACCTTGCGGATTGGCTCGCTCCTGCTATCTCTGTTGGCGCACCGCCAGACGGTTTTAACCAGCGCGGCCAAGACTGGTCGCAGCCGCCGTGGAACCCGCACAAGCTAGCCGAGGCCAGCTACCGTCCCTGGCGCGACATGCTGCGCACAATCCTTCGCCACGCAGGTGGCATTCGTGTTGACCACGTGCTGGGTATGTTCCGCCTCTGGGTCATGCCGCGAATGGAGTCCCCCGTCAATGGCACCTACCTGTACTTCGACCACGAGGCAATGGTCGGCATTCTCGCACTTGAGGCCGAGCTCGCTGGGGCCCTCGTCGTAGGTGAAGACCTGGGCACTTTCGAGCCGTGGGTGCAGGACTACCTGGCCTCGCGGGGCATCATGGGCACCTCGATTGTGTGGTTTGAATCCGAGGGCGACCATCCGAAACCACCGAGCGCATACCGCAGCCTATGCCTGTCCTCCGTCACCACGCACGATTTGCCGCCGACGGCAGGCTACCTCGCAGGCGAGCACATCAAGCTGCGGGAACGCCTGGGGCTTTTGCTTTCCGACGTCGCGGAGGAAGACCGTCGGGACTTCGAGTGGATTCGTAAGGTTCTGGGCTCTGCCAAGGAAGCTGGCTGCTTTGGTGACACGGCCGCTGCGGACATGGATGTTCAGTCCCTTACTCGCGATAATCTGCCACCAATTGACGCACTGGTCACGGGCCTGCACCGCTTCCTCGACCAGACGCCATCCGCGCTGAAGTGTGAGGCCCTGGTGGACATGGTCGGCGACCGTCGTACTCAGAACCAGCCGGGCACGAGCCACGACCAATACCCGAACTGGTGCATTCCGCTAACCGATGCCGAGGGCAAGGCCGTGCTTGTCGAGGACCTGCCTCGCTTCCCCGGATTTAAGCGTTAATTGGTTCGAGAACGCTTAGTCCCTCATTTTTGCTGTTCACCGATCTTTCAAGTTATGTGCCCGGCACTAAAACCGAGGCTAAAACTGGAAATCGGTGACTGCACCAGCGATGAGGATGAGAAGAAGCAAAACGATTAGGGCAAGTAGGACCTTCGAGTGCCTCGACCGATGCATGCTAACTCAGCTCCCTACTGCGAAATATTTGCGAACTACCCAACTCTAGCCTGTTGGGCAAATTTCCTAATACTTTAAGACATACCTTAGGGCAGCGATAGCGACCCAACACTTAAAGGGGGCTTCTCCCAGCTCAATTCATCGGGACTCCCGGTGAGCTATCTACAGGCCACTACCTCATCGGCTACTAGCTCTCGCTGCCCGCTCCTCGACGCTCCTGCGAACGCTCCCGCCAGCGCACTGACCTCTGCCACAGGCGACCGCTGACAACATCGATTGCGCCAACGAGAACGAAAGCAACAAACCCTCCGACTACCAGCAGAACCACGCATAGCACGCTGACCTGCGCAAGCAGTGGCAATTGGATAAGCCACTGCCCTACTCTGTCGAATACTTCTGCCATGAGTGTCAACCTACCCTGCCGGTGACCGGAATAACCAGTGGGCGGCGGTCGCGGCGCTCGTCGTAAAGCGTGAAGCTAGGCATCAGTGCCCGACAGCCCGCGGCGTTCGAGGAGCGGCTGGATGTCCTTGTCGCGGCCTCGGAAAGCGCGGTAGGCGGCCATAAAATCGATGGCGCCACCACGGGAGAGAATCTCCTCGCGGAAGTGGCTGCCGCCGCTGATTGTGGCACCGCCGTTGTCGGTGAACCAACCGAAACCGTCCGCGTCGAGAACCTCTGCCCACAGGTAGGAGTAATAGCCCGCCGAGTAACCACCGGCGAAGATGTGGTTGAAGTAGCGGGAGCGGTAACGCGGAGCCAGGTGGGGAACGTCGAGGCCGAGTTCGGCAAGTGCTTCCGCTTCGAAGGCATCAACATCAGTGACCTGAGCTGCTTCCTCCTCGGTGAGGCTGTGCCAGGCCAGATCGATGGCGCACGCGGCGAGGTACTCAACCGTGGCGAATCCCTCACCAGCGGTGCGGGCCTTCTTCACCGACTCGACTAGCTCGGCCGGGATCGGCTCACCGGTACGAACGTGGACGGCGTAATTGGCCAGAATGGACGGTTCAAGCGCCCAGTTCTCGTTGATCTGGGAGGGGAATTCCACGAAGTCGCGCGGGACGTTAGTGCCCGAGAAGGTCGGGTACGTGACGTCGGAAAGCAGACCGTGGAGGGCGTGCCCGAACTCGTGGAAAGCAGTAGTGACCTCGTCGAGCGTCAGCAGCACCGGGGTTCCCGGTTCGGTTTCGGCGATGTTCATCACGTTGACCACGACTGGCAGGCGCCCCAGCAGACGGGACTGATCCCTAAACGAGCTCATCCACGCACCGCCCCGCTTGGTCGGGCGCGAGAAGTAGTCCGTAATAATCAGGCCGATGGTCTCGCCTCCGCCCTGGCGTACCTCCCACACGGTCGTGCCCGGCGCGTATCCCTGCAGGTCCTCGCGCTTGACTACCTCGATGCCGTAGAGCTTGCGGGCAGCGTAGAACACGCCGTCTTCGATGACACGGTGCAGCTCGAAGTAATTCTTGAGTTCCTCCGTGTCGACTGCGAATTCTTCCGCTTTACGACGGCGCTCCCAATACGGCCAATCAGCGCCCGCGACCGTCTCATCGCCAGCCAGATCAGCGACCCGCTTGTACTCGCCTTCAGCATTGGCAATGGCAGCTGGCGCCAGGTCTGCAATGAGTTTCCGAGCAGCTTCTGCGGTGGTTGCCGTCTCCTTGGCAATGACGTAATCCGCATGCGTGTCGTAGCCGAGCAGCTTGGCACGGCGGGCACGCAGGCGCGCCATTTCCAGCACAATGTCGGAGTTGTCGAACGTGCCGGAGGCAGCACCCGCACGCCCCAGTGAGGCTTCGTAGAGCTTGGCGCGAGTAGCCGGATTATCCAGGTCAGCCAGCTGTGCCGGAGTTGACGGTAGGTCCAGTGGAATCAGCCACGGCGCATCGGTGTCGGCCTTTTTCGCGTAGGCGGCGAAGGACGCAATGGCGTCGTCGGAAAGCCCGGCGAGTTCCTCGCGGTCGTAGATCTCCACGGCGCGCGCGACGGTGTCCTTCAGCAGGTTTTCACCGAAAGCCGTGGAGAGCTCAGAGAGACGGGAATTGATGCGGCTGAGCTCGGCTTTGTCCTCGTCGCTGAGGTCCGCACCGGCGCGCTGGAAGTCTTCGCGGACTTTCTTCAGCAGCAGCTTCGCCTCTTCCGGATTGGCGGCGTCCTCAACGCTGTCGATGGCATTGATGCGCTGCCACAGGTCACTGCGCATGCGAATCTGATCCAGGTGTGCTGTGAGCTGCGGGGCGATCTCGGCTTCAATTTCCATGCGGACGTCGGTGGCGTCCGTCCCGGCAACGTTGAAGAAATAAGCAGCGACGCGGTCCAGATCCTGGCCCGCCTTCTCCATTGCCTCGATGGTGTTAACGAAGGTCGGAGCCTCCGACGACGTGGCGATGGCGTCAATCTCGCGCGCATGGCTGCGCATTGCTTCGCTAAAAGCCTCGCGGACGTGGCTGTCATCGATTGCCGCAAAATCTGGCAATTCGCAGAACAATTCCGACGGTGTCAACAGTGGATTTCGTGCATCATTGGTCATAGTGAATTCAACTGTAGCGTGCTCGAAAAACCAGAGTGCGCCTACCGTCTGAAACAGACTCCCCGCCCTTCTGGCAGGACCAACCGTGACGAGGAGGCGTTTTCCGCCATGACAGAGACGACTATTTCCGCTCCCTGCGGGAGGCTAACCGGCCGTATTCACGATGGCGCAATACAAGTTTTCAATATCGATTACGCAGATGCTGCTCCGTTCGCCGCGTCGGCACCGGTGGCAGACGGCCCACAGTCGGGCACTCGGCGCTGTGAACCCGAGCGCGAATTAGTTCTCACCGTCACCGCACCGGCTGAGCCCGCGGACGCCTCCTATCCGGTATTGCTGTGGATTCACGGTGGTAGCTACGAGTTTGGGCATCCCTCCGAACCCTGGACGGACGCGACGGCCTTCGCACAGGCGGGCATCGTCACCGTTTCGCTTGGATACCGCAAGGGCCTCGAGGGCTTCTGGCGTGACAGTGAAACAGAGACCTACCGGGCCATTGATGACCTGTATCTGGGGCTGCAGTGGGCTCGTCGTAACGCGCCTGCCTTCGGCGGCGATATCGACAACATCACTATCTCGGGGCAATCGGCGGGTGCGGCGCTGGCGCTCACTCTGGCTGCCGACGATCGCACGCGCGGCCAGATCCAACGCACCATTGCCATGTCGCCGGCCTTCTCGCTGCTGTCGGGCTCGCGCCTCCGCCGCACGTTGGCCGGCATCGGCGTGGGACGTGTGCCGTCCACCGACGTCTTTTCGCGTGCCGACGAACGCAGGGTCGCTCGGGCCCAGAAATTGGTGTCGGCATCCTCGCCTTCGGATCCGGCAATTGGGCCTCGCTTCGACAGCTTTGCTCCCACACTGCCGACGATGGTGACCGCCACCAGCGAAGAGTTCTTCTCAGAACCGCCGGTTGTGGCGATGGACAAGTTGCCCATGCGAGAGTGGATGGCTCGGCGCTACGCCAAGGGGCATCGCGGCCACGGCGAATTTCCGGCCACCGCCTATGCCGAGCGTCCGATGGGGAATGTCATTTCTGACTCAGCGATTCGCTCATACGCTGTTAAAGTCGCCGAACGGTCCGTGGCGGCTGAGCTGGATGTGTGGGCGGCACAGTTCGAACCGGGAGAAGGGTTGGGCTATGCACCTGCTGGCCGCACCAGTGGTGCTCCGCACTGCATCGACATTGCACGCTTCTTCGGTATGAAAGAACCCAACCATCCATTCCACCAAGTGGCGGTCGAGTTCATCCGCGAAGGCACCTCACACATGCCCCGCTACAACGACGACCGCAAGGTGACTACCTTTACCGGCGCTGACGCCCAGGCAGTCGAGGGCATTGCCATCGATGCGTGGGCGGCTCCGCGCCAGCTCTTTGGTGCATAGGGAATAAGGCGGGTGAAGCTTGCGCTGGTTAGCGCTGTGCTGTTGCGCTCAACAACTGAGCCCAGCAACTTAAGCTGGCAAAGTCTGCATGTACCGATAAATCTCGACGCAGACCAAAATGGTGATCAGCGTGATAAGTACTGCTATGAGTTTCCTGCGATCCATAGCCACCGTTCTTACCGAAGCACCAGGCCAGACGCAAGCTTTACCGTCTGTGTTTAACTATCAACTATGGAGCCGCTTGATTTATTAGTCCCCGAGAATTCCGCGCTACAACCGGTCGACCCCGCGCTGGCTAAGGTGAAGCGAATCGCGCACGCCGCTCCCCTGCTAGTTATCACGATTGCAGCCGTCGTCGCCGCTGTGATGTGGACTCCGTGGATGTGGTTGGGCGTCCTCGCCTGCGTGCTCTACTTCGCATATATCTACTGGCTCATCGGTCGACGAGTTCGTGCCCACCGATACCTCGAAGAGGACAACGACTTCATTGTTGCGTCCGGACGCTGGTGGCGCTCGGTCACTGTCGTCCCTTACGGACGAATCCAGTTCATCGACATCGATGAAGGACCTCTCCTTCGACTATTCGGACTTGCAACGTTGAAGCTCAACACAGCATCGGCGAGCTCGGATGCAGCTGTCCACGGTTTGCCACGTGAAGAAGCGCTCGCCCTGCGCGCTCGTCTATCTCAGCGCGCCCACGACCGGATGGCGGGTCTCTAAATGAGGCATAGAGTTCATCCCCTATCTCCGCTGCTCAAAAGCTTTGCCACAATCGCTGCGGTGACTGCATTCGCAGTCGCGAATCAGTGGCAGTTGGCCGTTGCGGTCGTGACTCAGCTCTACGACTGGGCATGGCTCGGTCTCCTTGTCGGTACCGGTGCGGTCGCCATAATTATTGGTCTGATTGCATTTTTCTCGTGGCTATCCTGGCGGTATACGTTCTACGAACTCACCGACGATGAGGTTCGCTACGGCTCCGGATGGCTACTGCGTTCTCGACGCGCGGCACGGCTCGACCGCGTGCAGGCGGTGGATATCAACCAACCATTGTTGGCGCGCATTTTCGGGCTCGCCGAAATTGTCATTGAAACAGCCGGCGGCTCCGATTCGCACTTCACAATCAAATACCTCACTCCCCCGCAGTGCGAACAGTTCCGCGCCGACGTGTTGGGTGAGGTAGAAAAGCTGGACACCGAACTGGCACATTCGCTTTACGACGGCGACAGCCCCGCCGCTGCTCAAGACTCCAGCGCCCACATGTCCTCCCGCATGTCCGACGCGAAGACCATCTTTGGCCCGGTCAATGTCGGACGGCTGATTGCATCCGTGGCCATTGGACCCGGTCTTTTCGTCGGCATAGCTCTTATCCTCCTCGCCGTTGTCTCTGCGCTGTTCACCGACTTCATCGTGGAAATCCTCAGCGGAGTAACCATCACTACTTTGATTGTGATTGGCAGTTTCGCGCTCGGCCTTTTCGGAGTACTAAATCAGTCGTGGGATTTCACGCTGAAGGTATCGTCGGAAAGCAGGCGTCTGGCGATTACCGCCGGGCTGTTGTCGACGCGCGCTCAGACCATTCCCATTGATCGCATTCATGGCTTTAAAGTGGTGCAACCGCTCTGGTGGCGTCCGTGGAGGTGGTCCCGTGCGGATGTCTCCGTGGCGGGCTATGGCCTGGACAGTGCACAGTCGAACAACACACTGGTGCCAGTGGCGCCGACACCGGAGACGGACACGATTGTCGATTACCTGATGACTGAGATTGCGGGACCGGCCTCTACCGATGACCTGCTGGGCTCCTGGCAGACTCCACGCACGGCATGGTGGCTCAGCCCAATTGACTGGAAATTTCAAAAGGTGCAGGCCACGAAGCGGGGGCTGTTAGTGACCAAGGGTCGGTTCTGGCATACGCGGTTCATGGTCCCCTGGCAGCGCATCCAGGGGCATACACTAACCATTTCTCCGCTGAAGAAAGCGGCGGGAGTGGCGAACGTGCGGATCGACATGGTGCCGGGAGCGGTCACTCCGGTGGCAACGGAGTTGAAGTTGGATGATGCGTACCAGCTCGCTGCGTTAATTCAGGAACACAAGGCTGTTTAGAATGCTGTTTAATGAGGTCTCCCAGGACGGCCATCTCGCACGGTCTTGTGGGATCTCGCAGGAAAACTCTCTCTGCAGGCTAGTGGCATAGTCATTACGCTGGGATGCATGACTATCGCCAAGGAAGATTACGAGTGGTACCGCAGCGCGGTGTTCTATGAAGTGCTCGTCCGAGCCTTCTTTGACTCCGACAACAACGGTTCCGGCGACCTCAAAGGGCTGACGGAGAAGCTCGATTATCTGCAATGGCTGGGCGTTGACTGCCTCTGGCTGCCGCCTTTCTACGACTCCCCGCTGCGCGACGGCGGTTACGATATCCGCGACTTCCGCGCCGTGCTCGACGAGTTTGGCACGGTCGAGGATTTTAAGGTGCTTCTCGACGAGGCCCATGCGCGCGGTATCCGCGTTATTACTGACCTGGTGATGAACCACACCTCCGATACCCATGAGTGGTTTCAGCAGTCGCGCACTGATCCGGATGGCCCCTACGGCGACTTTTATGTCTGGACTGATGACCCGGACACTTACTCGGGCGCACGCATTATCTTTGTCGATACCGAGGATTCCAACTGGACCTATGACCCGGTGCGTGGCCAGTACTACTGGCACCGTTTCTTCTCCCACCAGCCGGATTTGAACTATGACAATCCGGCGGTGCAGGAAGCGATGCTCGATGTGCTGCGCTTCTGGTCCGATCTCGGCATCGATGGCTTCCGCCTCGACGCTGTGCCCTACCTCTTCGAGCGCGAAGGCACTAACTGCGAGAACCTGCCCGAGACCCACGCTTTTCTGAAGCGCTGCCGCAAGGTCATGGATGAGGAATACCCGGGTCGCGTCCTGCTGGCGGAGGCCAACCAGTGGCCCTCCGATGTGGTGGAATACTTCGGCGACCCGGAGGTCGGCGGCGACGAATGCCACATGGCTTTCCACTTCCCGCTCATGCCACGCATTTTCATGGCGGTGCGCAAGCAGTCCCGCTTCCCCATCTCGGAGATCCTGGAGTCCACGCCAGAGATTCCGTCTTCGGCTCAGTGGGGAATCTTCCTGCGCAACCACGATGAGCTGACGCTGGAAATGGTCACCGATGCCGAGCGCGACTACATGTACGCCGAGTATGCGCATGATCCGCGGATGAAGGCCAACATCGGCATTCGCCGTCGCCTAGCGCCACTGCTGCAAAATGACCGCACACAGCTCGAGCTTTTCAATGCCCTGCTACTCTCCCTGCCGGGTTCGCCGGTGCTCTACTACGGGGACGAAATTGGTATGGGCGACAACATTTGGCTCGGCGACCGCGATGGCGTGCGCACACCGATGCAGTGGTCGCCCGACCGCAACGCTGGGTTCTCCAAGGCCGACCCCGGTCGGCTCTATCTGCCGACCATTCAGGATGCGACCTACGGTTACCAGGCGGTCAATGTCGAGAACCAAGCGAGCTACTCCAATTCGCTGTTGAATTGGGTGCGTCGACTGATCCAGGTCCGCAAGCGCTATGAGGCTTTTGGCCTCGGTGATTTCCGCGAGCTGAATAGCGATACCGCCTCTGTTCTGACCTATCTGCGCACATACGGCGACGAAGTGCTGCTGTGCGTCAACAACCTGTCCTCTTACCCCGCGGCCGTCTCACTGGATCTGTCCGAGTTCGCCGGTGCCACCCCGGTAGAGCTCACGGGTTCGGTTCCCTTCCCCACAATTGGCACCGATTCCTACCAGATCACGCTTCCTGGCCACGGTTTCTACTGGTTCGAAATCCAGCTTCCACCTGAGACAAACCTCGAATCGAGCGCCTCGATGTCGGCACCGACAATCCCGGTTGCGCAGGCGATATCGGACGCGCCGGTGACGTCATCACGCGAGCACTCCGGCACCGCCGCCGATGCCGCCGCCGATGCCGTCACAAACGCCGATAATAAAGAGTGATCTTTTAAGTCCCGAAAGGCGAACGAACTGAAATGACTATTCCCACCGCCGAATTCATTGCCGAAGAGCTGGCAGACACGCTGGTCAAGATGCGCTTTTTTGCTGACAAGGTCTCTGACATCGACCACGTCGAGATCCTCGCGCTTGACCCCGTACTGCGCGACAATCCCGACAGTCCCGATGTCGATATCGCATTGGTGAGGGTGCACACCGCACATTCTGCACCGACCTATCAGCTGCCCATCGCTTGGGCGGAGGACGTCCCCGATGGCCACGAGCAGTCCCTGCTGGTTCGCGCGGAGGGCATCGTCGGCTACGACGCTCTGATTGATTCGGATGCCATCACAGCACTCGGCCAGAAGCTTTCCGACGAAGGCAAGCTCGGCCGCATGGAACTGCGGCGTGTGCCGGGCTCTGAGCAGCTCCGACCGGAATCCGGCCGCCCCATGGGAGTCGAGCAGTCGAACACCTCGGTCATTTTCGACGACCGCGTGATGTGCAAGTTCTTCCGTCGCCTCTACCCCGGTACTAATGCCGATGTGGAGCTGCTGGCCGCACTGGCCCAGGCGGATTGCAAGTTCGTCCCTGAGCTCTACTCCTGGGTGGAGACCACCATTGGCGAAGACACCTACACCACCGCCATGCTGCAGGAATTCGCACCGAACTCGGTCGATGGCTGGGAGTTGGCTCTTGGCGCAGTGCGCGATGCCATCCGCGACAGTCAGACCCCGCTGGAAGATTTGGGCACCGACTTTACATCCGAAGCGCGTGCGCTCGGCGCAGCAGTGGCCTCGGTACACAGCAGCCTCGCTGCCGCTGTCGCGGTAAAGGAGCGTCTGACCGGTGCGGAGCTGGTAGCCCCACTGCGAGCTCGACTGGACTTCGTTGCTGGTGTGGTGCCACAAATTGCTGAGGTCAAGGATAAGGCTCAGGCTATCTTCGATCGCGCGGAGGCTGCGGTTCCGGAAGGTGGCGCCGTCGTCCAGCGAATCCACGGTGATCTGCACTTGGGGCAGGTATTGCGCACGCCGAGCTCTTGGCGCTTGATTGACTTCGAAGGCGAGCCGTCGCGCCCGTGGGAGGAGCGCCGGCTGCCGGATCACCGCCTACGCGATATCGCCGGCATGATTCGCTCCTTCGATTACGCCGCTCACTACCCGCTGCTGACCGGACGTGAAGACACCGAGGCGGCTACCGAGCGTGTTGAGCAGTGGGCTCGCCGCAATATCGATGCCTTCCTGGAAGGCTATGGCGACGCCAGCGACCCGGCACTACTGGAGGCTTTTGTACTGGATAAGGCCATCTACGAGTGCCTTTACGAAGCGCAGAACCGCCCCAACTGGCTGCCGCTGCCGCTTGGTGCTGTGCGTTCGCTGTTAGGATAGGGCTTTTGTCGCAGTAATTTCATAGCGGGAGTGATCCTCCCGCAAGATAGAGGTCTTTCGTGCGTCTGCTCAGCAGAATCCTGTCCACTACACGAGTGCTCTGGCCTTTCTATATCGGGGTCATCATCTGTTCGCTGGCCACCGCCGCCGCGTCGTTGATTAGCCCCTTCCTCATCCGCGATGCCACCGACGCCATCGTCGGCGCGGTATCCAGCGATGAAGGCCTGAGCCAAGCGGCGATGTCCGACACCACTCGCACCGTAATCTGGCTGGTCATAGGGCTGTTGATCGCTGATTTGACGCAGACCATCGTGCATAACATCGGTGGTTACCTGGGCGATGTGATGACTGCGCGCATGCGCGAGATTCTGTCGACCCGCTACTACGCCAAGCTGCTGTCGCTACCGCAGCGGTACTTCGACAGTCAGGTCACCGGCATAATTATCGCCCGCCTGGAACGCTCGATTACCAATATCACGCAGTTCCTCCAGGCGTTTTCCAACAACTTCTTCCCGATGCTGTTGACCGTCGGCGCGGTACTGGGCATCACCGCCTGGCACTACTGGCCACTGGCAGTGCTGTTGATTATCGTTTTCCCGGTCTACACCCTGCTGACCGCGCTGACCTCGAAGCGCTGGCAGAAGATTGAAGCGAAAAAGAACGAACAAATCGATATCGCCGGTGGCCGTTTTGCTGAGGTCATCGGCCAAGTCAAGGTTGTCCGCTCCTTCACTGCGGAACTGCGCGAAATCGCTTTCTTTGGTTCCCGCTTCCGCCGCACCATCTCCCTGACCCGCGATCAGTCAACGTGGTGGCACCGCATGGATGCCCTTCGCGGGGGCATTTTGAACATCATCTTCGCAGGCATCTACCTGCTGCTTTTCCTGCGTACGCTGTCGGGAGAATTCTCCATCGGCACCATGGTCATGCTCATTCAGCTGATTAACATGGCGCGCCAACCAGTGACCATGATGAGCTTCCTGGTCGACGCTGCCCAGCGCGCAGTCGCCGGTTCGCGCGATTACTTCAAGGTCATGGAGCTTACTCCAGAGACCCGCACGCAGCCGGAGCTGCTCAGTGCAGCGACCGCGAATAACGGCGACTTCGACTCCGCGTCCGTTGGTTCCACCGCAGACGCAGAGTCCGTCGACAGCGCCCACCGTTCCTCCCTGGAACGCGCAGCCGAACAGGAGGCAATTGGCGCTCCCATTGTCGACTTCGACGCAGTGGATTTTGCCTACGAAGAGGACAAGACGGTGCTCTCCAATGTCAGCTTCCAGGCGTACTCGGGCCAGAAAATCGCCCTGGTCGGCGAGTCGGGTGGCGGCAAGTCCACCATCGTCAACTTGCTGCTCGGCTTCTACGCCCCGACCGCAGGCCGCTTGAGCGTGCTGGGGTCGGATGTCTCCGAGGTTTCCGGTTCCACTCTGCGTGCTGGCTCTGCCGTCGTGTTCCAGGACTCGTCACTATTCTCCGGCACGATTCGGGAAAACATCGCCTACGGCAAACCCAACGCCACCGACGAAGAAATCATTGCCGCCGCGAAGAAGGCCAACGCCGACGACTTCATCCGCAGCTTCGCCGAAGGCTACGACACCACTATCGGCGAGCGAGGTCTGAAGCTCTCGGGTGGCCAGAAGCAGCGCATCGCCATCGCGCGCGCTATTTTGAAGGACGCTCCCCTGCTCATCCTGGACGAAGCCACTTCGGCGCTAGACACCAAGGCCGAACGCGAAGTTCAGCGAGGCTTGGACAAGCTGATGGAGGGACGCACAACGGTTATCATCGCCCACCGCCTGTCCACAATTTCCGATGTGGACACCATCGTGACGCTGCGTGACGGTCACGTCGACGAGGTGGGCGCACCCGCAGAATTGGCGCAGACTGACGGTATCTACGCCGAGTTGCTACGCCTGACGGCTTCGGCCTCGGCGGCGGATCGTCTGCGCCTGAAGAAATACGGCATCAAGGGGTAACGCGCCGTCGTCAAGCATGCAGGAAACGCTTGACGACGGGCACTCCTGCGCCCTTTTACGGACGGGGAACGATGTAGCGGCCAGCGCCCGGAACAATTTCGACGGTGACCGGCATCGGGAACATGAGGTCGCCGTCAGCGTAGGCGTTCATCTGGCGTGGCGGGCCGATGTATTCCACGTAAGCCTTCTTGGCGCGGTAGGTGCTGACCTCCCCGATTTTTTCAACGGTGCCGTCGAACACGGACTTGAAGGCCAGGGCGGCCTTGATGCGCCCGGCCTTGCCGATGACAGTGATATCCATCAGTCCGTCGGAGTGGTCTGCGGACGGGCAAATCTTCATACCACCGCCATAAGAACGGGTGTTACCGAAGGCGGCCAGCGTGATTGGACCTTCGAGAACCCGATTGTCATCGAGCGTGATGCGGAATGGCAGCGAGTGGAAAGCCAAGAACTCGCGGACGATGGCCAGGTTGTAGCGGTTACGGCCATGCGGCCAGGTCATCTGATTGACGCGGTCGGAGACAATCGAGTCGAAGCCGGCACACATGATAGTGCCGAACCAGCGCTGCTCCCCTGCCTCATTGGTGATGCGGCCGAGGTCAGTGGTCGTCCAGAAGCCATCGGCGATAACGTGAGCGGCATCGCGAGCATTGCCACGCGGCAGATTGTATTCGCGACCGTGGTCGTTTCCGGTGCCGGCCGGGATAATACCGAGGGGGATGCCGGTCTGTGCCTGCTCCTGCAGTGCGAGGTTAATCATGCCGTCGCCACCACAGACTGCCAGGGCATCAATTCGGCCGTCGGCGATGACCTCACGAATGAGCTTGCGGGCGTCGTCGGGGTTAGCACCTTGGAGAGCGATGACATCGATGCCGCGATCCGCGAACACCCGGCTCGCCCGGGCGGACGCAATCTGCGAGGCGCCATGACCCGCGTGGGGGTTAGTGACCAGAGCAAGGGTTCGAATCTCAGTTGTTCCCAGCGGGTAGTTGAGATCCTTGTCGTTAGCGTTCATCGAAGAAATACCTACTTTTACGTGGGCTTTTGACCGGTCAATACTGGCCTTTATGGGAGTGCGTTAATGCATCTAACTAAAGCTTACCAAGATTGATTGACACTTTTTGAGAAAACGTAACGTAATACCGCTATAATAAAAGATGTAAAGATGTGCTTCCGCGCAAGTTACATATAATTCCGCAGTTCAGACTCGCAGCACCGATGCCCAAGGAGAAGCTCAGGATGCCTAACAAGCTCACGATTCCGTACCGCATGCGCTGGTGGGGCTGGGGTGTTGACGGCAACGACAAGCCAATCACCACGGCCAGCGAGAAGCTACTGCAGCGCGAAATCGGCATGTCGCTGGACGCAAACAACCCGCCGCGCAACATCGCCGACGTCACCATCCCCAATAGTCGCCTCAGCACCGACGACATCGAAGCCCTGGGCGCTGTTGTCGGCGCGGATGCCGTCGCCACCGACCACGACACCCGCGTCAAGCACGCGGTCGGACGCTCCTACCCCGACCTGGTTCGCCTTCGCGCAGCCAAGCTCGATGTCGCCCCAGATGCTGTAGTGCTACCGAAAACTGAAAAGCATATCGAGGACCTGTTCAAGGTATGCGCTGAGCGCAAGATTGCAGTCGTCCCCTTTGGCGGTGGCACCTCGGTCGTCGGCGGTGTGGAGGCAGTTGACGGAGGCATGGGTAAGGCCATCGCAGTGTCCATGACCGCCTTTAACAAGATCATCGACATCGACAAAGTCGCTGGCACTGTCACCGTCGAGACCGGCGTTTTCGGCCCCGACCTGGAAAAGGAGCTGTCCAAGGCCGGCTTCACCGCTGGTCACTTCCCGCAGTCCTTCGAGTACTCCACTGTCGGCGGTTGGGTTTCCTGCCGCTCGGCAGGCCAGGAATCCTCTGGTTACGGTCGTATCGACCGCAACGTGATTGGCATGCGCGTCGTCACGCCAGCCGGCACCATGGAATTCCGCGACATGCCGTCGTCGGCATCCGGCCCGAACCCGCGTGAGCTTTTCCTGGGTTCGGAGGGCACCCTGGGCATCATCACGCATGTGACGATTGCCCTGAATCAGCGTCCACAAAAGGAGATGCTCTTCGACACCTACTTCTTCAACTCCTTTGAGGAAGCCGCCGAGGAGCTGCGCAAACTGGAGCAGAGCGGCAATATCCCGCACCTAGCGCGCATCTCCGACGAGAAGGAGACGCTGTTCGGCCTCACTCAGCTTGGCTCTGCCAGCATGTCTGAGAAGGTCACAAAGTACCTGAAGCTACGTGGCATCGACACTCCGTGCATGGTGATTTTTGGCTTTGCGCAGACGGATCCGGTCGGCGCCCGCGTCACCCGTGAGCGCCTGGCCGCTCGCCTGCTGACCAAGAAGTGCGTCCGCATGGGCTCCATCCCGGGCATGGCTTGGGTTAACCACCGCTTCTCCTCGCCGTACCTGCGCGATGTCATGATGACTCGCCGCGTCGGCGTTGACACCCTGGAGACCGCCACCACCTGGGATAACGCCGCGACACTGCGCCGCGAAATCGCCTCTGCAATGGAAGCCGCTGGCGAGAAGCACGGCACCCCGGTGTACGTCTTTTGCCACATCTCGCACATGTACGAATCCGGCTGCTCGCTGTACTTCACGTACTTCTTCCGCGAGACCGAGGGCGAGATTCTCCAGCAGTGGATGGACATCAAGACCGCGGCGTCGGAGGCCATGATGAACTTTGGCGGCACCATCACGCACCACCATGGCATTGGCCAGGATCACAGCCCGCAGTACTACGAGGAGAACACCGAGTTGTTCGCCAAGGTCATGCGTGCAATTAAGGACGAACTCGACCCTGCTGGCATCCTCAACCCGGGCAAGTTGGCTACCGGTCCGCGCTCCTTGGAAGAGCGTTACGACGGCAACATGATTTAACCCTGTTGCTGTCGGCTTCGGCTAGCGAGCTAGACTAACCAGTTCGCTAGCGTAGATTTCCGGTGACGTTGGGCCGTCATAAATAAACAGTGAAACGTAATCGTCAAGGGTAAAAGATTCAAGTGCTGCGGTCATTGTCGCTGTCGCTTCTTCCTGGGATTCCAAGCGAGAATGCTCGGATGGTGGGATGGTCGGCTCAATCGGTGCGATTTCGTCCGTGCGACCGCAAACAGCGTGGCGTTTTACATGCCTAAGCGCGCTTTTCTAGTGACGACCTGTCTGAGGTGGCACGGACTGGAGACAGCAGCAACACATCTGCAGCGATGGTGCAATAGCAGCGAAAGCTCGGTTCATGGACTCAGAGCGGTTGGACGCTGGGTGCATAGCCATCGAGGTGTCTCCTTCCTTGTAATCCCGGGAAATGATTCGCAACTAAGAAAGATTTCTTGAATCAATATCCGTGCCGGTCGTTGATAATGAACAACTTAGTCTATTTCTAAGCGCCTTGCAATGGGGTACGCCCGAAATAGTTCACACTCACTACGCACTCCACAACTTCATCACTTACGCCAGATAGTTTCATCATTATTACCGTCTTCGGGAAAGTCGAGGAAGAAAGACTATGACTGCCACGCACGCTCCTCAGCGCGATCGCTCAGCTGCGGCTTTGAACAAGGCTCGTCGGCAAGCGGACTTGAATCGTCTACGCGAAGAAACCGCTAAGGGCGACATCCCTGATCTGCTGGTCATCGGCGCCGGTATCACTGGTGTCGGCATCGCTTTAGATGCGGCGTCGAGGGGTTTGAAAACCGTTCTCGTCGAATCGAAAGACCTCGCTTTCGGCACCTCTCGTTGGTCATCGAAGCTCGCCCACGGGGGCTTGCGCTACCTTGCCAGTGGCAATGTCGGTATCGCTCGCCGCTCAGCTATTGAACGTGGTGCGCTGCTCGACGTCACCGCTCCGCACCTGGTGCATAACCTGCCACAGGTTGTACCGGTGATGGACAAATTCGCACCGTTGACCCGGGTTTTGCCGCGTTTAGGCTTCTTGGCCGGTGACTTTCTACGCATTATCGCTGGTACCTCCGCCACTACCCTGCCGTTGTCCCGCACTGTCAGTTCCCGCCGAGTCAGCCAGCTTTCGCCGACCGTCCGTAAGCGCGACGTGAAATTCGGCTACGTCAACTACGACGGTCAGCTGCGTGACGACGCACGCTTGGTCACCACTATCGCTCGAACCGCCGCTAGCTACGGTGCAACTATTCTGACCCGGGTGCGCTGCGAGAACGCCTCTGGAACGAGCGCCACACTAATCGACGAGCTCACTGGCGATTCCTTCGAGCTGCCGGCTCACGCTGTGGTCAATGCCACTGGTGTGTGGGCCGCAGACCTAGCGACGAACATCAAGATTCGCCCATCTCGCGGCACGCACCTGGTTCTTGACGCCGCGAAGCTAGGCAACCCTACCGGCTCTCTCACGGTACCGGTTCCTGGTCACACCAACCGTTTCTGTTTTGTCCTTCCCGCAGAGCACAACCGCGTCTACATTGGCCTGACCGATGAGGATGCACCGGGCCCGATTCCGGACGAGCCGGAAGTGCCGGAGGATGACATCGTTTTTCTGCTCGATGTCATCAACCAGGCACTCGAGGTTCCGCTCACTCGTGACGATGTCATCGGTGCTTTCGCCGGCCTGCGTCCGCTCATCGACGCCGGCGAGGCACACACCGCTGACCTCTCCCGCGAGCACGCCTTGTTGGAGGCCCCGAACGGCCTGATTTCCATTACTGGTGGCAAGCTCACCGAGTACCGTCTTATGGCTGAGCAAACCGTGGACAAGGTTGCGGAAAAGCTCGGTGTTTCGCTTGCTCCGTGCTCCACCCGCACCATCCCTGTGCTGGGCTCCGAGCCAGAGGAGCTCGACCGCGCTCGCACCGCCGCCGCTGCTGGCCGTATCCCGATGCCGCTGTTTAATCGCTACGGTGCCGAATCCTTCGAGGTCATCGAATCCTGCCCGCTCGACCGAGCGCTTGACCCGGTAGCGGAGGGTCTCGATGTCACCCGCGCCGAGTTCGCCTGGCATGTGACGCACGAGGGAGCTCTCAGCGTCGACGATATTCTCGATCGCCGCACACGGTTGGGGCTGGTCAAAGCTGATCGCGAAGCTGCCCTGCCAGCTGCTGAGGAGGCACTGAGGCTAGCCTAGCGCTGGCCATTGCCGCGGCTGCTTCTGATGTGGCCGTAGCTACTGGATAAAGCGGGGAGTCTTCGGACTTCCCGCTTTTTCTGTATACACGGAAACTATGAGTGTAAATAACGCTGTCACCTTCCCCTCCCTCGATGAACTCCGCTCCCGCAGGACAGTCAAATGGACCGCATATTCACCGGACGTGCTGCCACTGTGGGTCGCCGAATCCGATGCCACAACCTGTCCTGCCGTCAGTGCCGCAATCGACGAGGCGTGTCAGCGCGAACAATTCGGATACCTCTCGCAGGACATCACCGCGCTTACGACCGCAACCGCGGACTTTTCTGCACAACGCTACGGATGGCGCCCGAACCCCGACAATATCTTTGCCGTCGCTGACGTCGTCCGCGGTGTCACACTCGCGGTTGAACGCTTCACCCGCCCCGATTCCGCAATTGTCGTCCCCACTCCCGCCTACATGCCGTTTTTCCAGGTAGGTCCCGCGCTGGGACGCGAGACAGTGTGCATTCCCACGCTTGCCGACGGCCCGGATCTCGGCGCCCTCGAACGCGCCTTCGCCGACGGTGCCGGTTGCCTGATCTTGTGTAACCCGAATAATCCTCTCGGCTTTACCTACTCCCCCGAAAAACTTCGTGAGATTACTGATTTAGCCGCTCGCTTTGGTGCGCGCGTTATCTCAGACGAGATTCACGGCCCAGTTGTTCTAGATGGCACTCACACTCCAACCGCGTCGGTGTCGGATACCGCGGCGGCCGTGACTATCACGGTGACTGCTACCTCGAAGGGCTGGAATACCGCCGGCCTCAAGTGTGCGCAGATCATCTTTAACGACGAAGATGCCAAAACCTGGCTGGAGCTGCCCTTCATTGTTCGCGAAGGCGCTTCTATTCTTGGTGTCGCCGCGGCCACCGCCGCCTACCGCGATGGCGTGCCCTGGCTGGACAATTTTGTCGATGTCCTGCGCACCAACCGTGAGACTCTGCGAACACGTTTGTCCACTATTGCGCCGCAGGCTCGCTTTACCCCACCGCAAGCATCATTTTTGGCGTGGTTGGACTTGGGTGACGTGCCTGGTGTTGCCAGTGAGGACCCAGCTGCGTGGCTGGTTGAAAACGCCAAAATAGCACTCAACCCCGGCTTCGCATTCGGCGAAGGCGGGGCTGGGCATGTGCGGCTTAACTTTGCGACCTCCCCGGAAATCCTCGGTGAGGCCCTGGACCGTCTTGACGCGGCCCTGCGCTTGTAGTTGACGTTTTAGTTGGTGACAGTGACGCTGCCGTCGGCGTTGACAACAACGTTGGCGGCCAGAGCGCGAGCCAGGTTCATGCGAACGTGCTGGCCCTCGCCGTCAGTGCGATCGAGCGGGTAGCCGGATGGGATTGCGGTCTGAGCGAGGACGGAGCTGCGCTGTTCCTCAGTCAGCTGCGGGAAGCGGGTCTCCAGCAAACCTGCGTACCGCTTCGGAACAACAACTGGCTCGTTAGCCGGGCCAACCTGCTTGAAGTCGTAGGTCATGCGTTCGGTGTACTGCTGAACGGCAGCTGCGGTGCTCATGTACGGAGTGTCCTTGGCAACGCAGTTGGCGATGGTGTCGCCACAGCGGTACTCGAGCTCCGTACGCAGCTCATCCATGGCTTCTTCGATGAGTGGGCGGAACTCTGGGTCTGCCCAACGATCAGCTGCGGCCTGGTTGCCCATCATGCGGCCGCCCATAACGTCCAGCGGGTAGTGGACGCCCATGACAAGGCGAGAATGACCAGCCTCGGACGCACGCGCCTGAATCTGCGGTGCAACCTCCGGCAGCATCATGGCCAGCATGGTTGAAGTCCATGCAGCCTTGTTGGTGTGGCCCGACGGGTAGGACGGGGTGGTCGAGTACGGGTCGTCCTGACCTTCGCGGTAGTAGCGCTCGATGCGCTCCGGTGCCACCACAAACGGGCGATCGTAGCCGTAGACGTACTTCTCGAAGAAGGTCGAGCTGACCAGACCGCCGCCGCGAGCAAGGTTGCCGGACAGCAGGGCCTTTACCTTCGGCAGGCGATCCTCGTCATAGGCATCACGGAAGTGCTGGCCCAGGTTTGCACCGAAAGCAGTGGAAATATTGGCCAGTGGGTCCAGGTAGTCGTCATCAAGAGCGAGTTCCTGTGCCTGCGGGTCATTCTTGGCAGCGTTGTTAATGCGGACGACCGTTTCGAGGTTCTGGTCCATAACCTCTGGGTGGTTCTTCTCCAGCTCCACGAAAGGATGCACAACGTAGAAGTAGAACCAGTTATCGGTGGCGGCATCCGACGGGTACGCGCGTGCAATCTGGTCCGGGCGATACGAGGTTGGCTTCGGCGCATTCGGGTCGGTGTTTTCACCGGAAGATGACGGCAGCGAGATGGAATCCGGGACCTCGAAGCCACCGCCGGGGAGCTTGATTCCCTCTGGAGCTGCCACATTAGCTGGAAGATCAGAAACAGAGTCCAGGCGGTTGCCGAGCTCGGCCAACGGGTTGACCGGAGCTGCCACGGCCGTTGCCGGTGTAAGCCCCATTACAACTGCCATTGCTGCGGTAGCAGCGCCGACGCGAGTACGTGTTGCAGTGCGCTTGTGCGGCTTCAAAGAAGACACTGAAGCATTCCTTTCCAGATTGCTGCGTGGGAGGCACCAGTTGTGAAGTGCTCTATAAGCCAAGGTCTGACAAAATCTTCACTTATGTTAAGCGCACTGTGAGGTTTCGGCGCGTTGAAAAGAAACAAGTTTTCAAAATGCTAGCGCCGATCGTGGGAGCTTTCCCCATCAGACTCCGGGTTTTCACTGATAAATGCATAAAAGAAACCGGTTGGCGGGATAAACGCCCGTCAACCGGTAAGAACTCAATACTCGCCCCAAACGGGGCTAAAAGCGTGGACTACTTGGAGTAGTCGTAGAAGCCACGGCCGGACTTGCGGCCGAAGTGACCCGCCTCAACCATGCGCTTGAGCAGCGGAGGTGCCGCGTAAGTCGGCTCCTTGTACTCATCGAACATGGCATCGGCAATGAACTTGATGGTGTCCAGACCAACCATGTCGGCCAGAGTCAGCGGACCCATCGGGTGCGCACAGCCATTGACCATTCCGGCATCGATGTCTTCTGCAGTAGCAATGCCGTCCTGCAGCATGCGAATAGCGCCGAGGATGTACGGAACCAGCAGGGCGTTAACAATGAAGCCCGAGCGATCCTTAGCGCGAATGACGGTCTTGCCCAGCGCCTCGGAAGCGTACTCGTACGCACGCTCCGACTGAACATCACCGGTCGTCAGAGTAACGACATGCTCTACCAGAGGCAGAACCGGAACCGGGTTGAAGAAGTGCAGACCCATGACGCGCTCCGGGCGCTTGGTAGCTGCAGCAATGGACTGAATCGGCAGCGAGGAGGTGTTGGAAGCCAGGATGGCATCTTCCGACTCAACAATCTCATCGAGCTGCGAGAATACGCTGGCCTTTACTTCCGGGTTCTCCACGATGGCCTCGATGACCAGCTCACGGTCAGCGAAGCCTTCCAGCTTGGTGGTGAAGCTAATACGTCCCAGAATCTCATCACGTGCAGACTGCTCTAGCTTGCCACGGGAAACGGCCTTATCCAGCGACTTTTCAATACGGGCGCGACCGGACTCAAGGAACTCCTCCTTGGCCTCCCAGACCTTGACATCGCTACCGGCCTTCGCACAGACCTCAATAATTCCGGAGCCCATCTGACCGGCGCCGACGATACCTACTCGCGAGATACTATTTGCCATTGGCGTGTTTTCCTACCTTCTACTCTGGGTTATTAGCCAGCATTGTGCTTCATCCGAGTGCGCATTCGCTTGACGACGATCACAGCGCACTGGCTTTATTTACACGCTACTCACTTCCCCGGTTCCCCGGGCACGCTTTGCAGGACTTTTTACTTGAATTTCCCCCCACGAGCTTTGGGCAGCGGCTAGTACTGCATACGTTTTTCCAGCGCCTGCTGAATATCTTCCAGCTGCTGCTGAGAAGAGCGTGCCAACTCTTGCAGGTCGTTTCCGCCATGCTTTTCCAGCTCTTCCCACTGTCCGAGCATCTTATCCAGGCTGCCTTCCATCAACGTCAGATAAGCCATATCTGCGTGTGGCCCCTCCTCGTTCTCGAGGCGAGTCATGGTGGCGGTGTCGAGCTTGGTCTCCGACGGATCAACATCGACGCCGAGAGTCTTGACTAGCTGCGCTTCCTCTTCAGCAAAGATTGGCTCCGCCTGCTGCGCAATCTTTCGAGTCTCTTCCGAGACCGATTCCTTTGCAATTAGTGTCTGCGATGCTTTCTTCAGCGCCGCAGTATCTGCCGCCAGCTGAGCCAAGTTATCCCGAATGGCGGCAGTGGAGGCAACAGCACTCTGCTCCTGGCTTGACTGATTTTGGCTACCCTCCAGGGCTGCCTCATCGCTATCCCCACAAGCACTGAGACCAACGACGAGAGCAGAGGCCAGCACAGCGGAGCCAATACGCAGGCCACGCCCAATCAGAGAATAGGTGTCACTGCTGGAAGCGGCTGCGCTATCGCGAATGGTGTCTGAGGACATTAGTCGACCTGCAGCTCGCCCATGCGATCCCAGTCCTGCTTATCTGGCAGTACCTGCGAGACAATCTTCGGGGTCTCAGCGAGCAGCGGCTTCATCGCTTCCAGGCCCTTGGCGAAGTGCTCGGAATTGACGTGGGCTTCACCAGCGTCATCATCGAATGCCTCGACGAGGATGTACTGGTTGGGGTCTTCTACGCTGCGGGACCATTCAAACCACTTGTTGCCAGCCTCTGCGCGGGTGGCAGCGGTGAACTCAGCGACGTGGTCCATCCATTCGTCGGCAAATTCCGGCTTAACTTGGTAATTCACAACGATAAAAATCATGTCGCCCACTGTAGGCGCGTCCAAGCAGAATTGCACCCTTCGACGAATAGAGTTTCGCTGAGAATTTTTCTTACGCTGACCTCAGGTGACAGTTATATTGGTTTGTATGATGAACACTCCGCTCATTCTCACCTACCAAGATAAGACCCCACGCATTCATTCCAGCGCCTGGATTGCGCCCGGCGCGGTCATTATCGGTGATGTCGAAATCGGTGCGGATAGCTCCGTGTTCTACGGTTCTGTTCTCCGAGGAGACGTCGCACCGATCCGCATCGGCCAGCGCACCAATATTCAGGACAACTCCACAGTCCATGTCGACCGAGGTGTGCCCACAATTCTCGGCGATGATGTCACCGTCGGACACATGGCCTTGGTCCACGGCACCACGGTTGAAAATGGTTGCCTCATCGGCATGAAGTCCACCCTGCTTTCGCGTTCCCGTATCGGCGCTGGCAGCCTCATTGCTGCAGGTGCCGTGGTGTTGGAAGATCAGATTATCGACCCCAGGTCGCTGGCTGCAGGCGTTCCCGCCAAGGTGCGTCGTGAACTCTCCGCCAAGGAAGCAGAGGGCTTCATCGCCCATGCAGGGCGTTATGTGGAAACAGCGTCCAACCACCGCCACCTCCGCGAGGTCGACCTGGATATGGTGACTTTTAACTAGGCGGCTGCCGAGGCGCCTAGCTAAGCGGCTAGGCGGATTGTTTGACGGTCAACGTCGCAGCACTACACCACTGTCGCGCCCGCCGCGGCCAATTCCGCTAGTGCAGCCTTGCCGCGCTCCGGGTCCACCGCCGCGACCTGATTGCTCAGAACACGAACGGAAAAGCCCTCCTTGAGGCCATCGAGCACTGTGGCGCGGACGCAGTGGTCAGTCGCAACTCCCACCACATCGATTTCTTCAATGTCAGAGGCGCGGAGAGCGTCGGCAAGCGAAACGCCAGCCTCCGTTGTTCCCTCGAAACCGGAGTAGGCGGCGGCGTACTCCCCTTTTGTGACATCGATACGCACAGCAGCGGGGTTGAGCTGCTCAAAAAACGCGATGGCGCGCTGCATGCCGGGGTGAATCTCTGCGCCCGGGGTACCTGCAACACAGTGTTTCGGCCAGGTATCGACGAAATCCGGGGTTTCAGAGAAGTGCGTGCCTGGGTCGATGTGATTGTCACGGGTGGTCGCAAGAACCGAGTACTTGTTAGCTGTGCCCGCAACATGCAGATATGTAGCGGTGTACGCTGCCTCAGCACCGTCGACGGCAAGTGCGCCACCCGCGGAAAAATCATTCTGAGCGTCGACGACTACCAGTGCCATGCGGGGACGCGCCGGGCGCTGCTGTTCCTCGGAGTGGGCGTCATTGCTGGTGTCTGCCTCGGTGCCAGCGTTGTCCGAGTTGTCCGCATTGACCTGTCGGTAGATTTCGGAGAAGGAAGCGTTCATGGCCTATATCTTGCCACGTGCTCACATTCAGAGAAGCACGTGAACTATCGGCCGGACATCGACGCCCTACCGACAACACAGAGTCAATCCGGGAAAGCGGTTAAAATTGCTCCGGTAATTCTTTGATACGACGACGGCTCCTGGTCGCGTCCTCCAATACGGGAGGTTTTTATGGCAGGCGGACTTGTCGCGCTGCTTGACGACGTTGCCACGATTGCACGCGCTGCAGCGGCAACAACAGACGATATTGCGGCTGCGGCCGGCAAAGCTAGCGCTAAAGCCGCCGGTGTTGTGGTTGACGACGCTGCGGTGACGCCTAAATTCGTCGAGGGTGTCTCGCCGAAACGCGAGCTGCCGATTATTTGGCGTATCACCAAGGGCTCCTTGGTCAATAAAATTGTCATTATTCTTCCGATTGCGCTGCTGCTCAGCCAGTTTCTCCCCTGGGCACTGACACCGATTTTGATGCTCGGTGGCTCATACCTGTGCTTTGAGGGCATGGAAAAGGTCTGGGAGAAGATTAAGCACCGAATCTCTCCCGAGCAGACTGAGCAGGAGCGGATAGAGGCGGCGACCAATCGCACACCACAAAATGAAGATTCGCTGGTGAAGTCTGCAATTTTCACAGACTTGATTCTCTCTGCGGAAATCATGGTGATTTCTCTCAATGAGGTCGCTGATCAGCCACTACTCAATCGCGCGCTGATTCTTATTGTGGTAGCACTCATCATCACGCTTGCGGTCTACGGCGTGGTGGGCTTCTTGGTCAAGATTGATGACATTGGCCTGCACCTGCAGTCCAAGAAGTCAGCCGGTATCAGTAAGCTTGGTACGGCACTGGTCAAAACCATGCCAATCGTTCTGAACACGATCGGCATTATCGGCACGTTTGCCATGTTGTGGGTCGGTGGACACATCATGGTGGTCGGCCTCGACGAGCTGGGCTGGCATCTCCCCTACCAGCTGGTCCACAACCTTGAGCAGCTGTTTACCGGCGGCTTCCTCGGCTGGTTGGCCAACACCACCGGCTCACTGATTTTCGGCGCCATCTGGGGAGCAATCATTGTGGCGATTGTCGCCGTGCTGCCATTCGGCCACGGCAAGCACAACAAGTCTGACGCTTAGGAGTACGTGACCTCGCCGTCGACGTAGACCCAACGTCGCGCACGCCGAACAAAACGGGAACGCTCGTGCATCGTGCCGACACCTTCATGGTCATGAAAAGCCGCTTCAAATTCCACGGTGCCTTCGCGGTCATCCTCGCCACCATCGACAGCGTTGATGATGGTGAGTCCTTCCCATTCCACACCGTCATCGACATTGATAACTTCCGGGCGGTAGCGCGGATGCCACGTCCGCCAGATGTAATCCGCCTCGTGGGCAGCGTAAGCGCTGTACCTCGCGGCCATCAGCTCAGCTGCGGTCACCGCCTCCCGCTCACCGCGGTGTAGCGGGCCACAGCACTGCCCGTAGAGTCCCCCACCACACGGGCACAAATCGGAATCAGTAACGCGGGCGCGAGCGAAAAATGCGTTCCCGCTTCCTGCTCTAGCACCGTTTCCTGCTACCAATCCAGACTCCGTTACAGCACTATTTTCTCTTATCTGCCGACCCATAATCGCCAGCCCCTCCCCAATCTCGCACGTGGTACTAAACACGTCCTAACAACGTCTTTACATACCTACCAATTGGCCCGCAGCACCGCTAGTCGGCTTAGCCCCGAGAGGCTTGACGACGGCTACCGCGTCGCCCTCGGCATTCCTTCCGCAAAGCCCGCAGCGGATTGAATTCCCACCACTGCCCGCTCAGCGAACTGCTCGATGGTGGCCGAACCCGCGTATGTGAACGAAGAACGTACACCCGAGATAATGCGATCGATCTGGTCCTCCACACCTTCGCGGCCTGGCTCCAGGTAGATTTTCGCAGTCGAGATGCCCTCTTCGAACATCTCGCGCCGAGCCTTCTCAAAGGCCTCTACCTGCGCATTTCGGCTCTCCACTGCGCGGTGTGAAGCCATACCGAAGGACTCCTTGAACATGCGCCCGTCGACGTCCTTCTGGACATCCCCTGGGGATTCGAAAGTACCGGCAAACCACGAGCCAATCATCACGTTGGACGCCCCCGCAGCCAGCGCGAGCGCAACATCGCGAGGATCCTTCACCCCACCGTCAGCCCAGACATGCACGCCGCATTCACGGGCAGCTGCAGCACATTCGAGCACGGCGGAGAACTGTGGACGCCCAACACCGGTCTGCATTCGGGTTGTGCACATCGCACCCGGACCGACGCCGACCTTAATAATGTCGGCTCCCGCCTCCGCTAGGTCGCGAACACCATCGGCGGTCACGACATTGCCAGCGGCAATTGGCACAGGTGGGTTGAGCGCGCGGACTCGTCGTAAAGCATGGAGCATCGATTCCTGATGACCGTGGGCGGTATCGACAACGAGCACGTCGGCACCTGCGTCGAGCAGTGTCTTCGCGCGCCCTTCAACATCACCGTTGATGCCGAGCGCCGCACCGACGCGGAGCTTGCCCTCCGCGTCGACAGCTGGCTTGTAAAGCGTCGCACGCAGCGCGCCCTTGCGGGTGAGAATGCCCACCAGCGCGCCATCGGCGTCCACCACTGGAGCGAGTTTGCGCCCGGATGCGGTGAGCTGGTCGAAAGCGTCACGGGGCTCAATATCGGCCGGAAGCGTAAATAGCGAAGTGGACATGAGCGTCCCCACCTGCGCAAAGTTGTCAACGCCCGCCAGGTCACGGCCGGTAATCAGACCAACCGGTTTGTTGTCTTCCACCACCACTGCCGCACCGTGCGCGCGCTTCGGCAGAAGATGGCGCGCATACCCCGCGGTGTGGTGAGGCTTGACGACGATCGGAGTGTCAAAAACCAGCCCAGCGGACTTGACCTTGCGGATGGTCTCAGCAGCAATGTCAGCTGGGACGTCCTGCGGCAGGATGGCAATTCCGCCTCGGCGAGCGGTGGTTTCGGCCATCCGGCGACCGGAGATGGCCGTCATATTGGAGACGACAATCGGAATGGTTGTGCCGGTGCCATCATTGGTGGCCAAATCGACACCCATGCGAGAGCCGACGGATGACTTTGACGGCACCATGAAGACATCGCTGTAGGTCAACTCGTAGGGCGCGGACTGATTGTTGAGGAATTTCACACACCCCAGGATATGCCGATTTTTCCCGCACGCACGGTGAGAGTGCGCAGAGGTGAGCATCAGTGGCTGACCTCGCCTGGTGTAGGTTCGAACGGGACTCCATTGACTCAACCGGGATTTTTCAGCCCAGGAAAGATGCTTAGCAAAATCTGATGAAAACGCCGATCAAAGATTATCTGTCCGAAATCGTCGAATCCGTCCGCCCCGATGAGTCTGGCGAGGTAGCGGACTATATTCCCACCCTTGCCCAAGCTAATCCCGACCGCCTGGCCCTTGCTATGACCACCGTGTCAGGGCGCACCTATACCGCTGGCGACACCGATGCTGAATTCACCATTCAATCGATGTCCAAGCCCTTCGCTTATGCCGCAGCCATCACCGAGCACGGCACAGACAAAATCGACAGCATTGTGGGCACCGAACCTTCCGGTGAGGCATTCAACGAGCTGTCGCTGGAGCAGGGCACGCACCGACCAAAGAATCCGATGATTAATGTCGGCGCACTGGCCATCAACCAGTTCATATGCCAGCCAGGTGCCAACTGGAAGACTCGCACCAAGCACATGGTGGAGCTTCTCTCGACTTTGGCTGGCCGTAAGCTCCGCGTTGACTACGATGCCTATGAAAGCGAAATGGACACTGCCCATCGAAACATGTCCATCGCACATATGCTGGCAGCTTACGGTTTCATCGAAACCACGCCCCACGATGCTGTCCGCGGCTACACCGCACAGTGCTCCGTGCTGGTCAACACTCGCGATGTCGCCATGATGACCGCAGTGTTGGCCAACGGTGGCGTTAACCCGGTCACCAATCAGACTGTGCTCGGCCGCTCGGTTGTTCGCAGAGTCTTGTCCGTGATGGCTATTGCCGGCATGTATGACGAGGCCGGTGAATGGTTTACCGAGGTCGGGATTCCCGCCAAGAGCGGTGTCGCCGGCGGCTTGCTGGGAGCGCTGCCTGGACAGGCGGGTCTCGCAGCCTTTTCGCCGCGATTGAACGACCACGGCAACAGCGTCCGCAGCATTGCCATCTTCCGGAAGCTCTCCGAAGATTTGGGTCTTCATCTCATGGATGCCGATGCGATTGGTTCGCGTGCGCTGCGCGGTACACGCGTCAGCAATGGCCGCTCGATCATCGAGATTCAGGGCCCAGTCAACTTCACTGCGGCCGAGATCATTCTCAACAGGTTGGCGACTTCCACACCGTCGGAAAGCGAAGTTGTCTTCGACGTCAGCCGCGTTGGCGTTGTCAACCCGGTGGGACGCACGTTGATTCTGGAAGCGATGCGACGTCTGAGCCACGAGGGCAAGGAGATCTTGTTCTACGACCCGGAGGGCGTACTGCCGAACCCAGATATGGGCGAGGGGCTGCTGCCGGTCATCCTCCAGGATGCGCCGTAAACTACGCTAACCGAAATCCAATATGGTGACGTTCGGGTAGTCTTGAACGATCGTAACGCCCGAAAAGCAGCAGCGCGAGAACAACCGGAGGGATGTAAATGCAGGTCAGCGATGTAGCATTAGTCTTCGAGGGTGGAGGGACTCGCAATAGTTACACGGCACCTTTCGTCGAACGGTTACTTCGCGAGGGCATCGATGTCGGCTGGGTCGGTGGCGTAAGCGCCGGCGCCTCTCACGTCGTCAATTACCTTTCCCGGGATATCCAGCGCTCTATAAATAGCTTCACTGACTTCATCGCACAGCCGAACAGCAGTGGCTGGCGCCCAATGTTGCGCGGGCGGGGCTATTTCGATGCCGAGTACATCTACGAAGACGCGGGACTTCCCGACGGCGCCATGCCCCTGGATTACGAGACTTTTAAGAACAATCCAACTCCCTACCGGATTTCTGCTGTCCGAGCGGATACGGGCGAGACCATCAACTGGGGGCCAGACGATATCCCAGATCTACCTACGCTGATGAAGTACACTCGCGCCAGTTCGACGATTCCGGGTGTCATGCGTATGCCCTATATTGATGGCGTTCCGTTCGTCGACGGTGCACTGGGATCATCAGGTGGCATTCCCATTAATGCCGCCGAAGCAGATGGTTTCAAGAAGTTCCTCATCGTCCTGACTCGCCCGAAAGGATTCCGTCGCACCGCCCCTAAGCGCCCACAGCTACTGCGCCAGATTTTCCGCAGTAACCCGGTGGTGGCTGAGCTGCTTATCACTAGACACGAGCGCTACAACGCTTCTCTCGATTGGGCTGCTGAGCTTGAACGAAAAGGCCAAGCATATGTTTTCTACGCCAATAACATGAGCATCACAAAGGCGGAGCGGAGGCGGTCGAAGCTGCTGCACAACTACGAGCTCGGCCGGGCGCAAACTGATGCCGAATGGCCAGCAATTCGAGAGTTCATGGGCTTATAGCTTCCGCCACCTTTAGGAAGCTTTTCGTTCATTCCTCTTTACTGTGTACGTAACCTTGTGTTAACCTTTGCGTAGCGAACAACCTCGTTAGGTAAGGCTCCTATATCCACATAGGCCGCTGCCCTGCACTTTATCGAGAGTTTCGAAAGACTCTCGAAGCAAGGGTCCATCTCAAGTGGCCACCTTTAGTTACGGCATTACATTGCCAACACTCTTAGGCGGGGAGCCATAATTTTTCAATCAACAGAAATTCCCTCCTAGCAAAGGAGCTGGGATACCTGGAAAAGGATCCACAATGACACAGACACAGAACACCATCGCCAACTTCTTCAAGCCGAAGTCTTCAATCAGCCCGTACAGCCTCCTGCCTGACACCGTAAGCATGCACATGACGGATTCTTACGTTGCACTGCCGGAGGACATCACGGTCGGTGAGGCACTGAGCACCTACGCAGCCGAATTTGCTGGTCTCGATGACGATACCTGTGTCTTCCTCGTCGACGATGAAGGCTACCTGACCAGCGATATTACGCTGAAGGAACTCCGTGAGTACGCCGACCGCGATGCCTACATGAACACCGTCGGCGCCCCGGTGAAGGTCTTTGTCAAGCCCGAGGATCCAGCTGCAATCAGGGCTCGCCAGCTTATTGACGGGCCGCTCAGCGAGCTGCCCGTCGTCCGCAGCGGCAAGCTGGTAGGTGTCCTCACCGACCGCATCTCTGAGCGCATTCTTGGCAGGACAAAGGCAGCTAAGAAGTCAAAGAAGTCCAAGGGATTCTTCTCGCCGATTACCGCGTTCTTCGGCGCCGCCAATAACTAGGGTGACTAACTTGGGTAGACGACCCGAGCGACTCAATAGGCCAGCTAGCGTTTGTTAGCTGGCCTATTGTTGTTACCACACTGTTCTATCCCCACAGATGAGAGCCCTCAGGAGGCAACCGTGATACGAGACTGGATTCGGGTAGCCCTGGGCATGTTCGCGGTTGCGTTTGGAGCCAACCTCTTCGCACCACTCTTGCCCGCGTATCGAATAACCGATGCTCTCAACCAGTCCCAGGTCACCTTTCTCTTCGCCATCTACGTCGCAGGACTCATCCCCGCGCTACTCATCTGCGGCCCACTTTCCGACCGACTCGGCCGTCGCGCCATCATCCGGCCCGCACTCATAACCTCTGCCGCCGGCTCCGTCGTCCTACTCACCGGCGTCTGGTTCCACTTCCCATCACTGCTGATAGGACGCCTTATCGTCGGCATTTCGATGGGCATGGTAATGGCCGCCGGCGCCTCGTGGATCAAAGAGATTGCGCCCGTCGCACCTCAAATTTCCGCCCGGCGCGCAACCGTTGCGCTCTCCGCCGGGTTCTCCCTCGGTCCCCTGGCTTCCGGGTTGGTCGCGGAGTTTGCTCCCCGTCCCGACGTCATCCCCTACCTTGTTCATCTCGCACTGCTGCTTGGCATCACACCACTGACATGGAACGCTTCCGGCGGACTGCCAACCTCAGCGCACAGCGACACCCCGCAACGGTTCTTCTCCTCTGCCACCCTAAGCCCGAGATTCCTGTGGGCAGTCGCCGCTTGGGCACCGTGGGTCTTCGGTGCCGCGTGCACATCGTTCGTCGTCCTTCCGACAATCGCCGAATCCAGCTACCCCATTGCCTTTGCCGGACTCATCGCCTGCATCACGATGGGCACCGGCGTTCTGGTACAACCACTGGTCACTCGAATCAGTTCCAGCAGCTTTATCCCGCCAGCTATTTTCGGTCTTGGCTTAACGACGGTCGGAATGCTGCTCAGCCTCATCGTCGCACTCACCCAGAACGTGTGGAGCGTTTTCCCAGCCGCTCTGACCCTCGGTGCCGCGTACGGCGTAATGATGGTTTCCGGCCTCCGCGAAGTGCAAATTATCGCACCGCCAGCCGAGTTGGGTGCTGCCACCGCTATCTACTATTCGCTGACCTATGTTGGTTTCTTCGCTCCTTTTGTTATTTCTTTCGCAGCGCCGAAATTCGGGTTTGTGCCCGTTTTCGTCTTCGGTGCGATTATTGCATTGGTATCCATGTATCCCGTGGCAAAGGTTGCGCAGTCTGCGGTGAGGCCCGACGGAGCGTCGTAAAGCAGACGCGACTGAAATTCTTGTTTTTGGGAAGCGTGCTGAGACGAGCTCTTGTATTCTTTCTTTCACAAAAGCTTGGCTCCGGCCCAAGGCTCCTGGGCGGGTTGCATAGGTTGTTGAAATTCAGCTCGATGAAATGAGGAATCATGAAGCAGCGCAGCTCTGGAATGTGGAAGAAAGTTGCGGCAACCGTTGTCGCAGGTTGTACAAGCGCCGCCCTGCTCACCGCATGTGGCTCGGGGGAAGAAAGCAGCAATGCCGGTGGTGAGGCAGGCAAAGAGTCGACCAGCAAGATGACGAAAGCAGATGGGTCAGCTCCTGCTGCAGCCGAAGATCAGCTCCTGCTCACAAATGAAGTTCAAGGGGCGGACTTCTCCAACAACAGGATTAATGGGTACAAGGACGCAATGGAGATGTTTTCGGAGGATTCTTTAGATATAGAGCCGGCCGAATGTGCCACTTTCATCAAGCCAACGGAAGAATTGGAGCGAGCTGTCAGTTCTTTCGCTAATTTGGACGCGGAAAAGGTCACCATCGCTGTCTCAGTATTGAAGAACCCTCAGACCTACCAGGAGTACACAGATGTTCTTAACAAGTGCTCTGAGGTGACCGCTTCGATGGATGCTTCCGACCTCGTAAACGAATCCATGGAAGGCCAGGAACTTCCTCCTGAGGCGCAGGAGATGCTCAATGACATGGATATGACAACCACCATGAAAATGCACCGGGAAAAGTGGGAGCCGGATCTTTCCGTCAAGCCAGATGAGATCACTGCACACGCGACAGTTGTGGACATTAGCTCCGGTGGCACTAATACTGATGCCACCAGCTACGACATTGTCGGCGTTGTCAATGGCGTGATGGTGATGGTGTCCGCTGCCCCGATTCCAGACGTTCCATCAACCGGCGCGGAAAATGCGACACAACCGATGGAACTTGCACAGGCGACCCCAGAGTCCAAGGAAGCGGCAAAGAAGCGCGCCTTGGAGGTCTTCGATGCCCAGGCAAAGAAGATTATGGACGCCGCTTAGTGGCCGCTTGGCTGCGCTGCTTTTGAAAAGTTGCGGCGTGCGGCGCGCTAAAACTCCGTTAATTCCTGCACTTTGGGGCTCCAGAACGCAGCGCGTGGTGCACTAAGAGTTTTGAAGTGCGGGCTTGTTAGTTCATCAAGAGCCCGGACGTAACCGGGAACCATATCCCGCGGGATTCGCAGCCCCATAGTCAGGTGCGGAATCCAGCGGGAGCCGCGACCTTCAGGGTTAAGACGACTGATCTCACGAGCGGCTTCTTCCAGCTCATCGCTTGTTTCTAATAACCATGCGACAGTCTGTTTACTCTTTGTGCCGAACACTACCGTTCCTACCCTGCGGAATTCCGCAGGCATCAGCGGTGGGAGAATTTCGGCTGCTCGTTGGATTACCTCCGGGCTCATGGTCGGTGCGAAGGTGACAGTGATGTGGGGCTTTTGATTCTGCTGCGGGAATCCACGCTCTGCCAGTTGCACAAATATCTCTTTAACCTGCGCCTCTTGCTCAGGCAGAAGGTACATCAGGATGTTGTCGGGTGACACCATGTGACGTTTACTCCTCCCCTATTGCTGTCGGTCGACACGTTTGAGGCGCTACCCAAGGGCGCCGTTACTAGAGCTCCTAACCTAAGGCACTTAGGACCTTGCACCCCAGAGCATAGCGTAGGGATTTTCCACAATTTATAACCTACCTATAGAAATTTCTAGCCTCTTGTTATTTAGCCCGGTAAAAACCACTTTTTATTGGGATAATGGGGATAGACAGGCTTCCTGAAAGCTTTCTAGACCATCTTCAAAGACAGTGTGGAGTGACGGCCGATTCTCCACACTGCACAAATACCTACACGGCTGGAAAGGTAAGTAAAGACATGGCACCGAAACCTAAAAAAATTACACCCCCGAAGAATCAAAAGCTGGTGAAGAGCAAGGCAAGCTTCAGCCGCGATGAGCTCGCGGATTTGCTGGAGACGCTGGCAGCTCGCATCCGCGCCGGGGAAATGACTCTCGGCACTGGTGAGTCCACGGTGACGATGACCATGCCGACATCGTTTAATACCACGATGGAAGTCGTCGATTCCCGAAAGCGTGCTGGCATCGAGCGCGAGCTGGAGCTGGAAATCGACTGGATGGTCGACGAGGCTGGCGAGCCCGTTGAAAAACCTGGACCAGCATCTGGCTTCGCAATCTCCTAGCAGGCTTGTTGCTGCCCGGTTTTGTTCCGCGCAGTATTGACTGAGCAAAAGGCGACTTCGGAAGTGTCTTCCGGAGTCGCCTTTTGTCTTGGCTTCTAATCCTGCAGGCTTTACGCCTTAAGCACGTAACGCAGAATCTCTACAACCTGGTCGGTCGTCGTGCACCACGCCGAATACACCCGCCATACACCCACGCCTACCCACATCGCATGAGGTGACGCTAACCTAATTCAGGAAAACCCGCGATGAAGGGAACGCGCATGGCCAAGGGCAAGAAAGGCGACAAGGGCAAGAAGAAGCACGCCGCCAAAACCAAGAAAAAGGCTGCGGCAACGACCTCGCTACGCCTGCCCGAATACTCGAAGGCCGAGGCCAAGGCCGCGAAAAAGCTCGCTGGCAAGGACCCCTTCAAACTGGCCGCAATGACGCCGAAGAAGAAGTGCTGCAAATCCGGCATCCGCTGCCTGCGCTGCCCCGTGGTGCTACACAAGCTCAATCGCGAGATCAAAAACGGCGAAGTCGACCACGCCGCCCTGCTGCTCGTCGCCGCGAAAGCCCGGATCCGGTAGCCGGCCCTCGCCCCCCCCCCAGCCCGCCGTCGGGCCCGTCCTATGAGCAGTGGTGTCGCGCACTGTATGGCACTGGTACCGATTCTCCCGGGCTGTCTGCTCTTCGGACACCGGCTCACACGCGTCACTCCAAGCACCGCGACAACGCTCCAGCGAACTCCCGCCAGGTCAGGAAGTTTTATTCCGTCGACATGAGGCCTCGGCCAGAACCGAGAATGCGGCCGTCGGAGGATGACACCTTGTGTATCCTTTGAGTGTCATTGAGCCCTGAAGGAGCAAGAAAGTAGCATGACCCGCCCCTCCTCCGCCGCCTCTACGGTGGGCTTCCAATCTCGTGCCCTGCGTTTCGCACCGCGCCGCTCGGACTGGTCCCGCGCGACGATTGGGCGCGACCTCTCGGCAGGCCTCATGGTGGCCCTCGTCGCACTCCCCCTCGCGCTCGGCTTCGGCGTTGCGTCCGGTGTCGGCGCGGCGGCCGGAATTACGACGGCCATCGTTGCGGGTATCCTGGCCGCGATCTTCGGCGGTAGTAACGTCCAAGTAAGCGGCCCGACCGGCGCAATGACCGTCGTGTTAATCCCCATCGTGGCCAACCATGGTGCCGATGGGGTTCTCGTCGTCGGCGTGCTGGCAGGGCTCATGCTGCTCGTACTGGCGTTCACCGGCGCTGGCCGCGCGATGAAGTACATGCCACTACCTGTCGTCGAAGGTTTCACCGCCGGTATTGCGTTAATCATCGGCTTACAACAGCTGCCTGCAGCACTTGGTGTTGACGTGGAGGGCGAGAAAGTCCTCGGGTTGGCGTGGGTCTCAATCAATGCTTGGTTAGATGCTCCGGCATGGCAGGCGCCCGTGATGACCCTTGCAGTAGCGGCTGGAATCGTGCTTGCTGCGCGCGTCCGTAGTGGCTTCCCCGCGGCGCTAGTGTTGGTAGCTGCAGCGACAGCCATCAACATGCTGGCAGACAGCGGCCTGAAGACAATCGGCTACATCCCGTCGACATTGCCTGCTCCGCGCTGGCCAGAGATTCCGTGGGAGCACCTGGATTCCTTGCTGTTTGCAGCGGTCGCCGTCGCAGCTCTCGGTGCGCTGGAATCGTTGCTGTCTGCGACGGTTGCCGACGCAATGACTGTCGGCGACCGGCACGATCCCGACCGCGAACTCTTCGGGCAGGGCGTGGCCAACGTCGTCGCGCCCCTGTTCGGCGGGATTCCCGCAACCGCCGCGATTGCCCGAACTGCCGTCAACGTGCGTGCAGGCGCAGGCACACGCCTGGCAGCGGTGTTCCATTCGCTGCTCCTGCTCGTGGCCGTGCTCGTCGCGGCCCGGTGGGTGGGCGAGATTCCTCTCGCCGCGCTCGCCGGCGTGCTCATCGCCACTGCGATTCAGATGATCCACCCGCGGAACCTCCGCTCGGTGATACGCGCCACCAAGGGCGACGGGGCGACCCTGCCCATCACAGCTGCCGCCACCGTCGTGTTCGACCTTGTCGTCGCCGTACTCATCGGCCTTGTAATGGCGGGCTTCTTCGCACTGCGCGAGACCGCCCGCACTGCGGTGTTGGAAGCCGCCCCACTAGACGAGGGAGACCACCGCGACAAGGAACGCGAGCTCCTCGACGAGCACATCGCCGCCTTCCGTATGGAAGGCCCCCTCTTCTTTGGCGCAGCGCACGATTTCCTCCTCGAGCTCGCTGATGCCTCGTCGGTCAAGGTTGTCGTACTCCGCATGCGCTACGTCACGACGATCGACGCCACTGGCGCCCAGATGCTCGCCGACACAATCGGGCACCTCGAACGCCGTGGCACCACGGTCTTACTCGCAGCCACGAAACCCGAACATATTCCTGTGTTGCGCGAACTCGGCGTATTCGACCAGCTTGCGCACGGGAATCACGTCTTCGACAACACCCCTGACGCCATCGCCCACGCCCGACTGCATGCCTCACGCATTCAGCACGAAGAGGCTGGTGGCGAACACGCAGCTTCGCAACGCAATCAGCACGACGAGTAGCGCTGTCGAACCTGTGGTCGTGAAGCCAAGTTCTAAGATGACGACTCACGCTACCGCCATAATGTGAAGCGCCAATGACGCTAAACATTAAATTTGAACTCCACCGAGTTCCGGCGCGTAACGCCATCACCGAGGCCGCACGAGCCTCTGACCACGCCGAGTCGAGGGGGTCAACCACTCTGCCATAGTCACGCACTCGTCGAGATGCCGGACAGCACAAGCTCCAACCAGCGACGACACACCTCGGCCTTCGGGTCCGTGGGCGCGGTGGCCATTAGGAGGTAGAAGTCGTCGATAGTGATCACCGGACTCCGACGCCACCTTGCGCACCGACAACCCATCCAAGCCATCCCGCACGAGGACGCGCACTGCCGCATCCACCACGAGCTCGGCGTCGGCTGCCTGCGCACGTTGAACACGTCGACAATCGCCGCTAGCATTTATCATACGATCGTATGCTAAAGGAGGCCCGTATGAAGCGGCACCGCGTCGGCGCGATGGCCTGGGTGCTCAGCGCACTGGTGCTCCCGATTCAGTTGTTCGTGGCGCTGGGCTGGCCAAATCGCTACTCGCTCTCTCGCAACACCATCAGCGATCTCGGTGTGACCACCTGCGGGGAGTACTCCGAACTCGGTCAGCAGATACGTCAGGTGTGCTCGCCGGAACACGCGGTCTTCAACATCGGCATGGTCGCTTCCGGGGCTCTAGTCCTGCTCGGCGCGGTTGCCCTGCATGGATACTGGGCTCGGCTCGCCGGCAAAGGCGGAACCATCCTGATGGCGATTGCCGGAGCCTCGGTCATCGGCGTCGGCCTTCTCCCTTGGGACGTGTCGCCCGCAGCCCACGACGGCTTCGCCCTGCTTCAAGCCGCCGCGCAGTGGATCGCCATGACGCTCATCGCCGTCGCCGCCGGGCCGGGCAGTTTCCGGAAGGTCACGGCCGCGGTCGTGATCCTCTCCGTCGCAAGCTTCATCATGTTCGTCGCAGCACTGGATGGGTACGAGATGCCTTGGATCGGGCTCGGCGGTGCCGAGCGGCTCTCCTTCGACTCGCTGACGCTCTGGCCCGCGCTGACCGGCGTTGCGCTCGTGAGGGCTCACAAGCCGTCCGCTCAGGTGCGGGAGCGGGCCTCTCTGCGACGGCCATGAGACAGTACTGCTGTCTCGATGCGTGAGCCCTGCGCTGAGAACCGGACATGAGCTTTCGGCTACACGTTGAACTTGAACTCCACGGTATGTAGTTGCAAAGTTACTTTCTCGAGAACCTCGCCGCCCACGTCGCTCCCGCGTTGGGCGGCAGCCGAACCACAAAGGATCAGTCATCTGCTATCCATCGACTAATTCTTGCAGGTCGCAGGACCTTCGCGTAACTGTCAGTTCAGCGCATTTTGAATAGTTCAGCACACGATGTATTGTTCAGTACATGCTGACCATTGCTTCACGCCTCGACGTCATGAACCGGCTCGGCCGGGCCATGGCGGATCCGACGCGCTCCAGAATCCTGATGACACTACTCGACGGCCCGAGCTACCCAGCCGCGCTTGCGCGCGACCTGGACCTGACCCGCTCGAACGTCTCGAACCACCTGACCTGCCTGCGCGACTGCGGCATCATCGTCGCCGAGCCAGAGGGCCGCAAGACACGCTACGAAATCGCCGATCCGCACCTCGCGGCAGCGCTCAACGCGCTGGTGAACGCGACGTTGGCTGTCGACGAAAACGCCCCGTGCATCGACCCTGAATGCTCGGTGCCCGGCTGCGGCGAGAAGGGAGCGGACGCATGAGCTCGGCGTGTGGATGCGAACACGAACCCGCCAAAGAGATCGAAGAACTCGATCGGCCATGGTGGAAGGACCCCGAGTTGCTACTGCCAATCTTCTCCGGCGTAACCCTCGGCATAGGCCTGGCGCTGGACTGGACCGGGGTAGAGACACCCGCGACAGTACTGTTCTGGGTCGGCCTGCTGCTAGGGGCGTATACCTTCGCGCCCGGCGCGATCCGAAACCTTGTCACGAAGCGCAAGCTCGGCATTGGTTTGCTGATGACGATCAGCGCGGTCGGCGCGGTAATCCTCGGTTACGTCGGAGAGGCCGCGGCGCTAGCGTTCCTGTACTCGATCGCCGAGGCACTGGAAGACAAGGCGATGGACCGGGCCCAGGGCGGACTGCGGGCACTGTTGAAGTTGGTACCGCAGACCGCGACGGTGCTACGCGACGGCACGGCGGTCGATATCGCAGCGAAGGACCTCGTGGCTGGCGAGCTGATGCTCGTGCGCCCCGGGGAGCGGATCGCCACGGACGGCATCATTCGGTCTGGGCGCTCCAACCTTGACACCTCAGCGATCACCGGAGAATCCATTCCGGAGGAGGTCGCGCCCGGCGACGAGGTGCCCGCGGGAGCGATCAACTCCGCCGGTGTGCTGGAAGTAGAGACGACCGCAGCTGGAACGGACAACTCACTGACCACACTCGTGGACCTGGTCGAGCAGGCGCAGGCGGAAAAGGGCGACCGCGCCCGGATCGCCGACCGGATTGCCCGACCCCTCGTGCCCGGAGTGATGATCTTGGCGGTGCTGGTCGGTGTGATCGGCTCGCTGCTGGGCGACCCCGAGACGTGGATCACCCGTGCACTGGTGGTCCTGGTCGCAGCGTCGCCGTGCGCGCTGGCAATCTCCGTGCCACTGACGGTCGTGGCCGCGATCGGCGCGGCCAGCCAGTTTGGCGTGATCATCAAGTCCGGCGCAGCGTTCGAACGGCTCGGCGGCATCCGTCACCTGGCGGTGGACAAGACCGGAACCCTCACCCGCAACCAGCCCGAGGTTACCAGCGTGGTCCCGGCAGTGGAATTCGATCGGGCGCAGGTGCTTGCCTTCGCGGCGGCAGTTGAGCAGCAATCGACGCACCCCCTCGCTGGGGCGATCGCGGCGGCGAGGCCCGAAGCGCCCGCTGCCCTGGACATCAGCGAGGAAGCCGGGCATGGCATCAGCGGCACCGTCGAAGGTCGACGGGTGCTGGTGGGCAGCCCCCGGTGGATCGACGCCGGGCCACTGAAGGCCGATGTTGAGCGCATGGAGTCCGAGGGCCAGACCTGCGTCTTGGTCACCGTCGATGACGCCCTTGCCGGGGCGATCGGGGTCCGCGACGAGCTACGGCCCGAAGTGCCCGAAGCCGTGCAGACCCTGCACGCCAACGGCGTGGAAGTGAGCATGCTCACCGGCGACAACACTCGCACCGCCCGGGCGCTGGCTGCAATCGCCGGAATCGACGACGTGCGCGCTGAGCTTCGCCCGGAGGACAAGGCAAGCATCGTCGCCGAATTCTCCTCCAAGACGCCGACGGCGATGATCGGCGACGGCATCAACGACGCTCCGGCATTGGCGGGCGCGACGGTGGGCATCGCGATGGGAGCGACCGGTTCTGACGCCGCGATCGAGTCCGCTGACGTCGCCTTCACCGGCCACGACCTCCGACTAATCCCGCAGGCGCTGCAGCACGCCCGCCGAGGCAGCAGGATTATTAACCAGAACATCGTGCTGTCTCTGGCCATCATCATCGTGCTGATGCCGCTGGCGATCAGCGGCGTGCTGGGCCTCGCTGCCGTCGTGTTGGTTCACGAGGTCGCCGAAGTCCTCGTGATTTTGAACGGCCTGCGGGCAGCGCAAGCGAAGCGCTGAGTCACACCTTCGCCCAGCGCGCTGGCTCTCCAACGCGGATCTTGGAAGGATCGAGCTGCTCAGGGACCAAGCGTCATCTCAAAACTTTTGCTGCCGAGCTTCATCGACACGGCCCGCGACTACCTGGGCAGTGTGTTTGGAAAAGGGCCCCACGCCCATCAGCGTCGCTGAGCCGTCGCCGGTCCAGTTGCCGTAACCGACGAGATGCAGATTCTTCACCGCGGTTTCGCGGCCGCGCATGAGGTCGCGGAATGGGCCGAGGGCCGGACGGAAACCAGTGCACCAGATCAGATGGTCGTGGTCGAGCTCGCTCAAGCTATCGAAGATGGGGGTAGCGGTGAGCTGGCCGGAATCGCGGAGCTCACTTAAATGAGGAAGCGCGACAATGTCCCCGAGATTCGGGCCGGAATCGCCGCCGAGAATCCGACGGCGACTGCGGAGAAAAAGATCACGGCCATCGACATCATCAGGCATCCAGCGAGGCTCCTCAAGCGTGAACCATGTGACCTCCGACGTCCCGATGAGGTCGGCAGCGATCTGGGCACCCGAGTTCGCCCCACCGACCACCGCGACCTTCGCGCCGCGGAATGGTTCGGGACCGGGGTAGGTCGACGAGTGCCACTGGCGGCCGCGGAAGGTGCCGGGATAGTGGGGCACGAAGGGCGCGGACCACGTGCCTGTGGCCGCGACAACGTGTTCCGCTGTGAATTGACCGACGGTCGAATCTAGGTAGAACATCCCTCCCTCATGGGACACTCTGCGAACGTGCACTGGGCGCCGAACCGGAAGGTCGTAGCGCCGTTCGTAGTGTTCGAGGTAGTCGATGACATGGCGTGCCGGCGGGTACCCCGGGTACTGCGGCATCGGCCAGCCGGGCAGATTGGAGAACCCCGCGGCGGAGAAAAGCGTCAGTGAAGGCCACGCGTGCAACCACGCTCCACCAGGTTCCTCCTGGTTGTCCAGGACCAGAAAGTCCACCTTGAAGCGCCGCAGGTAGTAGGCCGTGGCTAAACCGGACTGGCCACCACCAACAACGATGGCAGTGTGATGCTCAGCCAATCGATCATCCCTCCATAAACTCCCCATCGAGACTGGTCAGCTTCACGCGCATGCCGCCCGCGAGTTTATCCTCATCCAGCAGGTCAGCTAGCTGGATCGACTCGAACTTGTTGTCGGTCACGGGGCTCAATGCCTGCGATCGAAAGGTCAGCGGTGTCAGAAGTAACGTGCAGGGGGAGCTTCTCCACCCCGCGTTACACGTTGAACTTGAACTCGACGGAGTGTCGGCGATAAATAACCATTTGATTCGCAAGTGCGGAAGTAGCAACGAAATACCGCTAAAACGGACAACATTTGGGTGCACAGAAATACATATAGGTTCTGCGGAAAACCTATAGGGATCGTCGCTATAAACCGCTGTGCGTGGAAAACATAAAGGGTTTACGGACCCGGTCCCAGCCCCCTCAATACTCTGAGCCGGAAGAATGGAAAATGGAAGTCGATGTATCCCCGGAGTTGTCAGTGGGTGAATGCGCCACCTCGACTTGGAGGTTGTTGTGGCTGGTCGTTGGACTCCGAAAGATGTGA
>NZ_JASPJI010000001.1:0-146712 GCF_030232285.1 Corynebacterium sp. MSK047
CCACTACATCTTGCGGTGCTTGATCCACTCCGGACAGCTGCAGGGGAAGATCAACGCACTCTAAAAACGGAAGAGCCAGTTTGCCTTTCGGAATCGTATTGGTGTGGTTCATAAATCACTAATAATACGAATAAGTCCTATTAGTGATATTAATTTTTTGAATTTCCACTGTCGCGAACGATAGTTGATATAGCTGGAAATTCAATAGTTTTGCTGGAAGGTAGCTAAATGGCTACCTAAATATTCGGGTAAGTGCGTGGATGGGCTACCTGTTGATATGGAACATTTCGACATTTGTGGATAGGGGAGTCTGATAGCGGTTACATTGACACTGACAACTCCGCAACAACATCGCCCGCAGTTTGGTTCTCGCACTGAGAAAAAGCAATACCTGCCCATAAGTTGAGATACTCGGGATCGCCGGCCTTATTCGCCGCGCCTCGAATCGGTGTGGTCAAGTAGTGCAGTTGCGGGTAAAGTTCCGGCGCGACCCTAGAAAACTCTTGGGTAAACGTGTTCTCGATGGCACGTGCAGGTTTACCGGAAAAGGCGTGAGTCAAAACGGTGTCACGCTCCACCAAATCATGCAGTGCCCGTCGGTGCGTCTCCTTCGTACCCGCCTCCGCGGTGGTGAGGAACCGCGTGCCAACTTGCACAGCCATCGCGCCGGCTTCCACAAGCTTGACGACGTCCTCTCGGTTACCCACCCCACCAGCGGCGATGATCGGTACATCGGTAACTGCACATGCCTCGATAACTGCTTGGGCGAGCTCTTCTACAGAGGCCCCAATGTTGTCGGAGGAGTCCTTCCCCTTTACGAATGCGCGGTGCCCACCCGCAGCTAGTCCCTGTAGAACAATGCGATCAGCGCCAGCTGCAGCCGCCGCCCGTACGCCCTCAATTGAGGTCGCATTGAGCACCACGCTGCGGCCAGATTCCTTTACCTGAGCAATGACCTCTTTATCTGGGTAGCCAAAAGTGAAGGAGACGAACTCCAGCGCATCGGGGTTGGGCAGAAAATCTTCCGCCAAAATTGCCTCGACTTTCGCCGAGAAGTAGTCATCTGACCAGGTCGGAGTGTCAGGCAAGTCGATGTCGAAGTGGGTAGCGGTCGGCGCCAGACGATTGCGAAAAGCGGTCCACTGAGCAACTTCCTCCTCTGAGGTTCCGACACCGGCGTCAGCCGTGTTGGGGCAGAAGAGGTTGATGCCGAAACCTGCGCCGTCGTCAAGCAGTGCGTACGTCTTCCGTGCCTGTTCAGTGAGCTTTTCGACAGTGAGATATCCGGCGGCAAGGGTGCCAACCCCGCCAGCATTGGAAACGGCAGCGACGAGTTCGGGCGTGGATGGGCCACCGGCCATCGGTGCCAGAATGATTGATGAGCGTCGGAGGTTTTCGGGTGATTGCGAGGTTGTGCTGCTCATAGGGCGAGAGTAACACTAAGGCCGGATTCCCCCGCGTGGGAGAACCCGGCCGGTGCCGACGTACGGCGTTGCGCAATAGACGCCGCGCTACCGCCTCAAAAACTCAAGAACTACTTGGTGCTCTCCGGCGGATCCAGCGGCATACCCTGGCCAGCGCGGTAGAAAGGAATGTCCTGCGGTGCCAGCGGAGTCTTGCCGGCGATGAGGTCAGCGGCCTTTTCGGCAATCATCATGGTCGGTGCGTAGATATTGCCGTTGGTGATGCCCGGCATGACCGAAGCGTCCACCACGTAGAGGCCATCGGTGCCGTGGACCTGCATGGTCTCCGGATCGACCACGGCCATCTCGTCGGAGGCCGGCCCCATCTTGCAGGTGCAGGATGGGTGCAGTGCGGTCTCGGCATCCTTGCGAACCCATTCGAGAATTTCCTCGTCGGTCTGCACATCTGCACCCGGGGAAATCTCGCCGTCGGTGTACTCCTTCATTGCCGGAGTGTCCAGCAGCTTACGGGAGACCTTCACAGCCTCGACCCATTCACGGCGGTCCTGATCAGTGGACAGGTAGTTGAACAGAATCGACGGCTTGACCTTGATGTCCGAGGAGGTGATGTGGACATGGCCACGGGCATCCGAGTACATCGGACCAACGTGGAACTGGAAACCGTGCGGGCTATCGATCTTCGTGCCGTCGTAACGCATGGCCAGCGGCAGGAAGTGGAACATCAGGTTCGGGTAGGGCTCGTTGTCGTTGGAGCGCGCGAAACCGCCACCCTCGAAGTGCGACGTTGCCACCGGGCCCTTGTGGGTGAGCATCCACCACAGACCGATGAACGGCCAACGCCACTTCTCCAGGTACGGCTGTGAAGACACCGGCTGGGTGGCGTTGTACTGAATGTAGACCTCCAGGTGGTCCTGCAGGTTCTCGCCGACACCAGGCAGGTGCTTGACGACGTTCACTCCGGCGGCATTCAGAATCTTCTCATCGCCAACGCCGGAGACCTCGAGCAGCTGCGGAGAGTTGAAAGCGCCACCGCAGAGGATGACCTTGTCTGCTCGCACCTGGTGTGTACGACCCTTCCAGGTGTACTCGATGCCGACGGCCTTGGTGCCCTCGAAGAGGATGCGGGTGGCTTCTGCGCGGGTGCGGAGCTCCAGATTTGGACGCTGCAGGGCTGGGTGCAGGTATGCGCGGGCAGCGGAGAGGCGACGGCCCTTGTCGATGTTCGCGTCGAAGGGACCGAAGCCCTCCTGGCGGTAGCCGTTGACGTCCGGGGTGTAGTTGTAGCCGGCCTGCTGGACAGACTTGAAGAAGGCCTTGAACAGCGGAGAATCGGCCGGACCGCGCTTCATGCGCAGTGGGCCGTCGTGGCCACGGCGCGGGTCGTCCTTGTCGGAGCCGAGTGCATTTTCCATGCGCTTGAAGTAAGGCAGAACGTGGTTCCAACCCCAGTTCTCTAGCCCCTTGGTGTCGCCCCACTTGTCGTAGTCCATGGGGTTACCGCGCTGGTAGATCTGGCCGTTGATGGAGGAGGAGCCGCCGACGACCTTGCCGCGGGCGTGGTAGATGCGGCGACCGTTCATCTCCGGTTCCGGCTCGGATTCGTACTTCCAGTCGTAGTACTTGTTGCCGATTGGGAAGGAGAACGCCGAAGGCATGTGAATGTAGAGATCCCAGAGGGAGTCCATGCGGCCGGCCTCGAGTACGAGCACCTGCTGAGTGTGGTCTGCGGACAGCCGGTTAGCCAGCACAGAGCCGGCAGAGCCCGCGCCAACGATGACGACGTCGCGGTGTTCGACTGTGGTGTTGCCATTCTTTTTACCGTAGTTGAAGACAGCCGGGAAAGCTCCCATGTTCTGGTGTACCTCCGTAGGTTGTTTGCCGATGTATATCGGAATAGTTTTCAAGGACTGTGATAAGCCCCGATAAGCCCCAAGTAATATTTAAAGGCGAGCCCTATATATTGATATTGGAATAAGTGGCCGGAGGCGTATCTCAAATCCCCTTCACCTATACAGAATGCCACACAATTGGTATTCAATTCCAGTTGGAATGATTTTAAACGCCTTGAAAACTGGGTAAATATGCAGGTGAAGATGTTGATGTTGGGGTGGCGAATTCTTCTGAATCGATTCTTAAACTTGAGGGATTATTCAAACTAGGTATGCTGGATTAGTTCCCGAATCTGAAGGATTTTCCTATGTCTGATACTCCGCCAACTGAGAAGGTAACGGAGGAAAAATCTGGATCGTCGCAAGAAATGCAGCGATCGCAGTCGGCCCCTCCACAACAAGCGCAAGCGAGTGCGCCCTCTGAGCCTGAGATCAACTGGCCTGTATTTATTATTTCAGGCGTTGGCATTCTCGCCATTGCCCTTTGGGCTATTTTTGCCCCGGACAATGCAGCGGACACCCTAGCTGGCATTGTCGCCTGGGTATCGAAGAACTTCGGCTGGTTCTATATTGTGACCGCGACGGTGGCAGTGCTCTTCATGCTCTACGTCGCTATCTCGCGAACGGGACAGATTAAGCTCGGCCCCGATCACGCCAAGCCTCAGTTTGGTCTGTTCTCCTGGGCCTCTATGCTCTTTGCGGCGGGTATCGGCATTGACCTGCTCTTCTTCTCGGTAGCGGAGCCGGTGGCACAGTTTTATGGCCCGCCGACCGGAGACGCGGAGACCATCGAAGCTGCACGTCAGGCAGTGGTGTTCACGCTCTTCCACTATGGCGTGACCGGTTGGGCACTCTACGCCCTGATGGGTATGGCATTCGGCTACTTCGCGTATCGCCTGAACATGCCGCTGACCATTCGTTCGGCGCTCTATCCGATTATCGGCAAGCGCATCCACGGCCCCGCTGGTGAAGCGGTCGAAATCGCGGCGATGCTGGGTACCGTTTTCGGTGTCGCAACCTCGCTGGGTATCGGCGTCGTCCAGCTGAATTACGGCCTGCGTGTACTGTTCGGGGTGGATGAGAGTACGTCCTGGCAGATCGCTCTAATCGTCGTGGCCGTATCGGTGGCTATCGCCTCCGCAGTTTCCGGTGTCGACAAGGGAATTCGTCGTCTCTCGGAGCTCAACGTTGGCCTGGCCATCTGCTTGATGCTCTACATCCTGGTTACCGGCCGCACCGCGTTCCTGTTTGACGCACTGGTGATGAACGTCGGTGAGTACGTCTCGAAGTTCCCGTCCATGACTATGGATACCTACGCGTTCTCCGGAGCGCAGGAATGGTTGAACTCCTGGACCCTGTTCTTCTGGGCTTGGTGGGTGGCCTGGGCACCGTTCGTCGGTTTGTTCCTGGCTCGCATTTCCCGTGGCCGTAGTCTGCGTCAGTTTGTCGTCGGCACGCTGACCATTCCATTCCTCTTCGTTCTGATGTGGGTATCGGTGTTCGGTAACTCGGCTCTGGACCTGGTTATCGGTGGCGATTCGGAGTTTGGGCAGACTGCATTGGATTACCCGGAGCGCGCCTTCTACCTTCTGCTAGAGCAGTACCCGGCACCGATGTTGGTGGCGGCAGTCGCCTCCCTGATCGGTCTGCTGCTCTACATCACCTCGGCTGACTCGGCAGCACTGGTGATGAGTAACTTCACTTCGAAGATCACCGACACACAGCAGGACGGTAAGAAGTGGACCCGTATTTTCTGGGCTGTCGTGGTCGGTGTGCTGACCATCGCGATGCTCTACGTCGGTGGTATTCCGACACTGCAGTCCGCGACGATTGTGATGGGCCTGCCGTTCGCCTTTGTCATCTATCTGGTGATGTATGGCCTCTTTAAGTCGCTGCGACTGGAGCTGCTGCAACAGGATTCGACACGTCGGGCCCTCCATGGTGCGATGTCGGGCCGCGCCGTAGATGGCGAACAGGGCGACTGGCGTAAGCGACTTGCCCGCTCCATGTCCTTCCCGGGCAAGAAGCCAGTCATGCGCTACCTCGACCGAGTGGTACAGCCCGCGCTTGAACAGGTGGCAGAAGCTATCAGGGACCGTGGCGGCGAAGTGACGCTGCACCGTGAACCAGCAGAAGAAGTTGGCATCGACCAGATTGACCTGCAGGTCGGATTCGGCGAGGAGATGAGCTTCCGCTACCAGGTCTATCCGGTTGAACACTTGACGCCGTCTTTCGCTGGCCTGGTACACCTGGACAGTGATGCTGATATTTACTACTACCGCCTCGAGGTCTTCACGCTTACCGGCTCGCTCGGCTACGACGTCTATGGATACACCCAAGAGCAGCTGATTTCCGACGTCCTCGACCTCTACGAACGGCACTTGGAGTTCCTGCATATGCAGTCTGATCTCCCGGGCACCTCAGATTTGTCCGATAATGCCGAACCTGTCCGCGAATGGTCTGATGACTACGCCAAGGAGGATTCCTAAATGACCTTTAAGCCTTCCACTACTGATAAGGCTCTCGCACCCGAGACCGCCAAATCTCACGAAGGGGCCGCCACGCTGTTTATCAACGGCACCTGGTCCGCTGCAGCCGCTGGCAACACTCGCACCATCGAGTGCCCGGCCGATGGCTCTTTCATCGCCGAGGTCGCGGAAGCAGACGCCACCGACACCGAGCGCGCCATCGCCGCCGCCGACGCTGCTTTCCGACGTACCGGAGAAGGTTCCTGGGCATCCTGGAGCACAGCTGAGCGCAGCAAGTTGGTACTCGATATCGGTACTGCCATCAGGCAGCGCAAGGACGAATTTGCCTGGGCAGAGGCTATGGATACCGGCAAGCGTCTGCCTGAGGCAGCAGCCGATATGGACGACATCATCGCCTGCTTTGAGTACTTCGGGAAGCTCGCGGGCAATGATGCCGGTCGTCTCGTGGATGCGGATGACCCGTCCGTCGTCGCGCGTATTGTGCGTGAACCTGTTGGTGTCTGTGGCCTGATTACGCCGTGGAACTACCCACTGCTGCAGACCGCATGGAAGGTTGCACCGGCGCTGGCCACGGGCAATACCTTTGTGCTCAAGCCGGCGGAGCTGACTCCGCACACAGCAATTCTGCTCATGCACGTCATCGATGATCTGGGTGTTCCGGCAGGCGTTGCCAACCTCATTACCGGAGCCGGTGCCGAAGCGGGCGCACCGCTGTCCTCGCATCCGAAGGTGGACATGGTCTCCTTCACCGGCGGTCTTGTCACTGGCAAGATTATTGCTGGTGAAGCGGCTAAGTCTGTGAAGAAGGTCGCGCTTGAGCTCGGCGGCAAGAACCCGAACATCATCTTCGCCGACGCCGATTACGAAGCCGCTTTGGACAATGCCCTCAATGCTGCCTTCCTGCACTCTGGTCAGGTGTGCTCGGCGGGCGCTCGCTTGATTGTGGAGGAGTCCATCGCCGAGAAGTTTGTCGACGATCTGGTCGAGCGCGCCGGACACATCCAGCTCGGCGGTCCGCTCGACGAGAAGGCCGAGACCGGTGCGCTGATTTCGAAGCAGCACTTGGATAAGGTCGCGGCATACGTCGATCGGGCTCGTGAGCAGGGCGCTCGTGTGCGCGTAGGCGGCGAGATCGCCACGGGCACCACCGCCGATGGTTCCGCCTCGCTTGCCGACGGCTACTTCTACCTCCCAACCGTGATTGACCAGGTCACCCGCGAAATGGACTGCGTTCACGACGAAGCCTTTGGACCGGTGGTGACGGTGGAGACCTTCACCACGGTTGACGAGGCCATCGAGATCGGCAACGACACCGAATATGGCCTGGCCGGTGCGGTGTGGACATCTAACCGCGAGGTTTCTGAGCGCGTTTCTCGCGAGCTGCGTCACGGTACCGTCTGGATCAACGACTTTGGCCCCTACCTGCCACAGGCCGAGTGGGGTGGCTTTGGTCAGTCCGGTATTGGCCGCGAGCTGGGCCCGACCGGCCTGGAGGAGTACACCGAAGCCAAGCTGGTCTACGAGAACACAGCACCGGCTGTTACCGGTTGGTTCGAGGATCGTCGTTAAATAACTCGGCACAAGCCCGAGTAAAAATACGGGAAAACGATCCATCGGCCGTTATACTCACCGATTGAAAAAATCGACTCTGCGCACAACTGCGATAAAGGTTTGCAGTTGTGCGCATTTGTTCTCTAAAGGACATCTGCCGTGAACGCTACTACCCGCTCCGACAATGCCAGTTCTAGTGCCGCCAGTGGGCCAGATACTGCCTGCGCCGATACTGCCAGCACCGCCGCGACCTTCACCCGCTTCACCCGGCGCCAGCATGTCATCGCCTGGGCTGTGCATGCCTTTACGCTGACCGGTTTGGTGTGGGCAACGCTGGCTGTGGTCGCGCTGCTGGAGGGCCGCCCACATTGGATGTGGCTCTGGTTGGGAATTGCCCTCGTCGTCGATGGTGTCGATGGCAATATGGCGCGTAAGCATCACATCAAGGAAGTCGTCCCGTGGTTTAACGGCGCAGTGGTGGACAACATCGTCGACTATCTCACCTGGACCGCCATACCCGCCGCTTTCATGGTCATGTATCTGCCGCTGGGGCCACGTCCGTTGGCGATCGCCCTGATGATTCTGGTCCTGGTGTCGTCGATGTTCTGCTATGCCAACGAAGCCGCCAAGTCTGGCGATTACTACTTCGTTGGTTTCCCCGCCGCGTGGAACATCGTGGCAGTCTTGCTGTGGGTATGGAACGCGCCCATGGCGGTGTGTATCTCTGCCATTTTTATCTTCAGCGCAATGACGTTGGTGCCGCTGCACTACACGCATCCATTCCGCGTGGAACGCGGCCGGATTGCCAACATTGCCGCAACGTTCATCTGGATTGTCTCGACCGGCATGCTTATCGCAAGTGAGACGATGGCAGCGTCGTTAAGCAAGGCGTCTATCCACGGGCTTGTGGCTGTCAACGTTGCCGCCGGTGCCTGGCTGATTATTGGCGGCGTGCGGCGCTCGCTTAGCGGTCGCTAGCGGCAGTTGGTGGGCGGTTGGCGCAGGATTGCGGAGATGGCGCGGTCGCGCAGCCAGCGGATGTATTCGACGGCGCAGGCTGCAACAATTAACGCAATGACAAAGATGGTGACCCACACCGGATAATCGCGTCCGTTGGCCCAGAAATAGACATAGGGCGAGACGAAAGTCACTACGGTGATCAGGAGCCCCAGCATTCTTCGGCCGAATGAGCGGCCGGTGATCATCTCGACAATTCCCCAGGTGTAGGGGATAGCGGTAATGATGTCGATGCTCCACAGCACCCAGACATTGCCGTGGAATCCGGGGACGAAAACCACAGGTAGCGCGCGGAGCGAAGAGTAGACCATCACCACCAGGTAGGCCAACACTTTCGGGTTGTAGAGCAGGCGCCACACGGGGTTGCGCTCGATGAGTTTGGTCCCGACTTTGCGTAGTGCATGCAGATTCTTTTGCTGCATGACCAGCGTATTTGTCCCCTCCAGTAGGTAAGCGAGCAGTTTTTGCTGCTCGAGACTGCCGTGTGCCCAGGCCTGCACCAGCTCGCTTGGCGAGATAGCGATGGGCACCAGTGGTTCTCCGCGCTGCTTCAGTGCAGTGGGAAGCTCGAGGGTGCTGCCATCGAGCTTATCGACGGCCAGTTCCGGGCCCACCACATGAACGATGTCGCCGCCGAGGATGTTTTGCACCTTGTCGACATCACTGTGGGGTAGTGAGCTGAACCAGAGTAGCTGCCGGGAGGAAATCGCCATTCGCAAGGCGGTACCCAGAGCTTCTGCCGCGTCATCGATGGCGTAAAAGTCCTGCGTGTTGGTGTGGGCGAGTGAACGCAAGCTGTCGATTGTCACGACATTTTTGGCATTGAGCTCGCTGAGGCGAGCCACGCCGGAAATATCGATGACCGCCTGAGGATCAAGGGCGAAAGCATGGGGAAAAGGAAGGTCGAGTATCGAGCGCATCGCAAGGAGCCGCTGGTGTCGCTGGTGTCCAACCAGGGCTGAATTCTGTGCGCTCATAGTGTTTTAGCTTGCCACAACTTGCGCTTCTCACCAGCAACTATACGGTTCGGTCTGTCTATTGGCAGGTGTTCTACCCTGTGAAAACTTCATTAAGTTGGACTTTTTTCGCTGTGTAGAGTAGCTTCTAATCCACTAATAGACAGGTCTGTTCATTATGGCTTTGATGACGGACTGGCTCATAAATTTAGGAGAAACACTCTCATGCTCATCTCAGGACTAGCGCTGGGCGCCGTGCTCGGCTTTGTTATGCAGCGAGGACGCTTCTGCGTCACCGGCTTCTTGCGCGATATCTTCACTCAGCGCAGCTGGCGTGGCTTCGTCGCCTTGCTGATTGTTATTTCCGTCCACGCCATCGGTCTGGCCGCCCTGACCAGCGCCGGCGTGATTACTCCCGAATACAAGGAGCTGGCACCGCTGGCTGTTATCGTCGGTGGCGTTATCTTCGGTCTGGGTATCGTCCTGGCCGGTGGCTGTGCCTCGGGCACCTGGTACCGCTCCGGTGAAGGCCTGATCGGATCATGGATTGCACTGGTCTTTTACGCTCTGTCCGCTGCTGCCATGAAGACTGGCTTCCTCAATGGGGTACAAGATGCCTTGAAGGACCGCACCGTCGGCCTGACCAGCATCCACGCCTCGCTCGGCATTAGCATCTGGCCCCTGGTCATCGCGTTGAGCGCCGTCACGGCATACTTCGCCGTCCGCTTCCTGCGCGAAGAATTCTCCGGTCCGCGCCCGGCCACTCTGGCGCCGCGCAAGTCCGGTCTCGCGCACATTCTGACTGAAAAGACCTGGCACGTGTACGCCACCGCCGCCATCGTCGGTGTACTTGGCGTTATCGCATGGCCGCTGTCCGCCGCCACCGGCCGCAACGACGGCCTCGGCATCACGACTCCGTCCTCCAACCTCGCCAACTACGTTGTCACTGGTGACACCGAGCGTTTCGACTGGGGCGTCCTCCTCGTCCTCGGCATCCTCGTCGGCTCCTTCATCGCGGCCAAGGCCTCCGGTGAATTCCGCCTCCGCGTCCCGGACGCCACCCAGGGTGCACGCTCGGTCGTCGGCGGCATCTTCATGGGTGTCGGCGCTGCGTGGGCCGGCGGCTGCACCGTCGGTAACGGCATGGTTCAGACCTCGCTGTTCAGCTACCAGGGTTGGCTCGCACTGGCGTCCATCGCCGCAGGTGTCGCTATCGCCGCAAAGCTCTGGCTGAAGCCGTCCGCACCTTCGCTTAACGACGTCCCGAGCACCCCTTCCACCACCAACGACACGGCGGTATCGGCAACTGCTCCGGTCACTTCGGCTGCTACTTCGCCTGTGTCCCTGCCGGGTAGCGAAGGTGCCGGTGTCGCTGGCACCGAGGCCTCCCCGCTGGCGGGTGCCTTTACTGTCGCGCCGGTAGCGTTGCTCGACCGGAGCGTCGTAAAGCAGGAAGACGGCAAGCTCAAGCCGCTGGGCGGCGGGCGTTACGAGCTCGACACCGTCGGCGCGGTGTGCCCATTCCCGCTGATCGAGGCCAAGGACGCGATTGGCAAGATTGAGATCGGCGAGGAGCTGGTGATTCCATTCGACTGCACCCAGGCCACGGATGCGATTCCGCGGTGGGCTGCGAAGGATGGCCACGAGGTCACCAATTTCGAGCAGACCGGTGAGGCTGGCTGGACTATCTCTGTTCGCCGAGGGCGATAAGTCCTGGTGACGCTGGGGGAGCGTTGTTAGGCTATGAGGTCATAGATTGATTGACACCAACAACAAAGGAGCTCAACCATGGCAAAGAATATTCGACCACTAGATGCTCTCGTAGCCGCGGGTGCCGCCAGCGTCCTTGTGCTGGCCGGTTGCTCCTCCGATGATTCGGCTAGTACTGAGGCAAGCAGCACTGTTAGCGAGACCAGCTCTTCCGTGTCGGCCACCAGCACTGAGGGCCATGACGACATGGATGATATGGACGATGCCGATGATCATGGCGGTCATGGTGACCACGGTGATGACGCGATGGCCGGCCATGACCATCCGGCCGATGGTGGTCCGGCTCCAGAGGGAATGATTGCGGCGGACAACGCGAAGTTCCCGGTCGGCAGTGAAGTGCAGGTTCTCGCCGATCACATGCCGGGCATGAAGGGTGCAGAAGGCAAGGTTGTTGGTGTTTTCAACACCACTACCTACTCCGTTTCCTACACCCCGACCGATGGCAGTGAGCCGGTGAAGGACCACCGCTGGGTCGTTCATGAGGAGCTGGAGAACCCAGGCGAAGCACCGCTTGCCGACGGCTCCGAGATCACCATCAACGCCGAGCATATGGCGGGCATGAAGGGGGCCAAGGGCACTGTTGACTACTCCACCCAGGAGCCGGTGTACATGGTCGACATTGACGATGATGGTATGACCATGAAGAACCACAAGTGGGTTACTGAAAGCGAGCTTGCTCCGGAGGACTAATCAGCTCCGGCGGACTAATTAGCTTTGGTTGGTTAGTTAGGCACTTCTAGGTCGGCTAATTCAGGTCGGTTGCTTCGACCTACCTCAATCCATTTACAAACCGGGTATCACGCGGTAAGCGTGGTGCCCGGTTTTTTGATGCTCGCGTCCAAAAGCCTTCGGGTAGCGCGTGGTCCGGCTGGGGGCGGGGCGGAGATGGCGGGGGCTGAGGCGGCGGGGCGAGGGCGGGGACGGGGTTGGGCGGCCACTTGTCGATGCGTTATTCACTGATGCCCACGCTATAGCGCATCGACAGGTGAATAGCTCATCGACAAGTAGCCAGGTAGACCCCACAGCGTGCGCATAAGTGGTGGAAAACCATCGATAAGACAAGGGAAGTCATCGACAGGTCACGGAAAACCATCGATAAGTCGGCGACATCAGCGCGCCTGCCCAGATCTCCCTCCCCACTTGGTCCCAGAAGTGGCTATTAATTCGCCGCGTACCTGCATTGGCACTTTCTTAATCAGAAGTGCATTCGCGCATCTCTAAGCGCATAACCCCAGTTCAGTCGGGTGTTAAAAAAGCGTTAATAGGTGCCCGCCGCAGTAGGTATGGGTGTTTTATAACTGTCATGTTCGTAGACATTTTGCTTCTTCTACTCACCATTGCGGCCTTCCTGCTACTGCAGGGCTGCGCAAAGGCGGTGAAGAAACTATGACGTGGGAATTGATCGTCGGCGCCATTTTAGGTTTGGCGGCATTGGGCTATGTCCTGGTCGCCCTGATTGATCCGGAGCGATTCTCGTGAGCAACGTCATTATGGGATTTGTCCCGGTAATCATCGTGATGGCCGCACTGGCCATCCTTTACATCCCGCTCGGCAATTACATGGGGCGGGTATTCACCACTGATAAACACTTGGGTGTTGAGCGCGGTTTCTACCGCGCCATCGGTGTGCGCCCAGAGGCCAACCAGCACTGGACAAAGTACACCGCCAGTGTGTTGAGCTTCTCCGCTGTCAGCGTCATCTTCGTCTACCTGCTGCAGCGAGTGCAGCAGTGGCTACCGCTCAACCACGGCAAGGGCCCAGTTTCTCCGGACCAGGCGTGGAACACCGCGGTGTCGTTTACCACCAACACCAACTGGCAGTCCTACTCCGGTGAAGAAGCCATGACAGTGCTAACCCAGATGGCTGGCCTGGCAGTTCAGAACTTCGTCTCCGCCGCAGTCGGTATTGCAGTGGCGGTGGCGCTGGTCCGAGGCCTGGCCAACCGTCACGGTGACGGCAACATCGGCAACTTCTGGGTAGATCTGACTCGTACCGTCCTGCGAGTGCTGCTGCCCATCGCCGCTATTGGTGCAATTCTGCTGATTTCGCAGGGTGCCATCCAGAATTTCTCGGCCCCACAGACTATCCAGACTGTCACCGGCGGCAGCCAGACTATCCCGAGCGGTGCCGTGGCATCGCAGGAGGTCATCAAGGAATTGGGCACCAACGGCGGTGGCTACTTCAACGCCAACTCCGCGCATCCATTTGAAAACCCGAATGCGTGGACCAACATGCTGGAAATCTTCCTTATCCTGTTGATTCCGGTCTCGTTGACCAGGGCATTCGGTGTCATCATCGGTGACAAGCGTCAGGGCTGGGCAATTCTGTCCACCATGGCGGTGCTCTACTTCATCTCTCTGGCTGTCGTTATGTCCAGCGAGACTGCGCTGCAGACCTTCCAAGGTGGCGGCATGGAGGGCAAGGAAATGCGCTTTGGCGTGCTGCCGAGTTCCTTCTTTGCGGTGACCACCACCATGACGTCGACAGGCGCGGTGGACAGCTTCCACTCCAGCTACTCACCACTGGCAGGCGGCATGCTCATGCTGAACATGCTGCTGGGCGAGATCAGCCCTGGTGGTGTGGGCTCCGGTCTCTACGGCATGCTCATCATCGCCATCCTGACCGTATTCATCGCCGGCCTGATGGTCGGCCGTACCCCGGAATACCTGGGCAAGCGCATTGGTGTTTCGGAAATCACCAAGGTTTGCCTCTACATCCTGGTCATGCCAGTGCTGGTGCTGGCAGGTGTCGGTATCTCCACCATGCTGCCGTCGACGCTGGACTCCGTGTCCGCTGACGGACCGCACGGTTTCTCCGACCTGATTTACGCCTTCACCAGTGCGTCCAACAACAATGGTTCGGCATTCGCGGGCTTCGGTGCCGATACCCCGTGGTTCAACATGAGCCTCGGTTTCGCCATGCTGTTTGGTCGCTTTCTTCCAATTGTCATGGTGCTGGGTCTGGCTGGTGACTTCGCCAAGCAGCGACCAGCCGCCGAGACCGCTGGCACCCTGCCAACTCACCGACCGCAGTTTGTCGGCCTGACCGTTGCCATCGCAATCATCGTCAGCGCCCTGACCTTCCTACCAACCCTCGTCCTAGGTCCGCTGACGGAGGCCCTGTCATGAGCAAGAATTCCAACGCATCTTCCGCATTTTCTCCCAGCGCACTGAAAGCGGCTCTGCCGCTGGCGCTGAGCAAGATGAACCCGCGCCAGCTCATCGCCACCCCGGTGATGTTCCTGGTCGAAGTCGGTGCCGCATTTACGCTGGTCCTGGCCATTGCGCACCCGTCGCTGTTCAGTATTTCCATCACGGTGTGGCTGTGGTTGACGGTACTTTTTGCAACGCTGGCGGAAGCCGTCGCTGAGGGCCGCGGCAAGGCACAGGCGGAATCGCTGCGCGCTTCGCGCACCACCTCTGATGCCTTCAAGCTCAACAACGGCGCCAACGCCGCTGCAGCACTGGAGAACCCAGCCGCGCAGACCACCAAGGTCGCGGCCACGGACCTGGTTCCGGGTGACATCGTCATCGTCTCCGCCGGCGAGCCGATTCCCGCCGATGGCGACGTGATCGTCGGCGCTGCCAGTGTCGATGAGTCCGCCATTACCGGTGAGTCCGCGCCGGTCATCCGCGAGGCCGGCGGTGATCGGTGCGCGGTCACCGGTGGTACACGCGTGCTTTCCGACGCCATCGCCATCGAGGTCACCACCATGCTCGGTGAGAGCTTCATGGATCGCATGATTGGTCTGGTCGAAGGCGCACAGCGCAAGAAGACTCCGAACGAGCTGGCACTTGGTTCCCTGCTGCACGTGTTGACCCTGATCTTCCTCATGGTCGTCATCGCCTTGGCACCAATGGCTGTCTTCAACGGCGCTGAGCAGGACCCATTGGTACTGGTCGCACTGCTGATCTGCCTGATCCCGACCACTATCGGCGCGCTGCTGTCCGCTATTGGTATCGCCGGTATGGACCGCCTGGTTCAGCACAACGTGTTGGCCATGTCGGGCCGTGCGGTTGAGGCCGCTGGTGACGTCGCCACGCTGCTGCTAGACAAGACCGGCACCATCACCTTCGGTAACCGTCAGGCTGCGGAGTTCTCCGAGGTCGGCGACACCACGCACGCTGAATTGGTACACGCCTGCCAGCTTTCTTCGCTTGCCGACGAAACCCCCGAGGGCCGCTCCATTGTCGAGCTCGCGGAAACCGAATCGAATGAACGCATCGACGAATCCGTCTATGCCAATGCGACCTTCATTCCCTTTACCGCTCAGACTCGTATGAGTGGTATCGAGTTCCCCGCTACCGGCGGCGAGAAGAAACGCAAGGTAGTCAAGGGTGCCGCAATGGAGATTGTGAAGCTGATGAAGTGCATCGGTGCCACCGTGCCGCCCGAGGTCGATGGCATTGTCCAGCGCATTTCGGAAGCGGGCGGTACCGCGCTGGTGGTCGCCGAGGTATTTGGCGGCGACGAAGTAACCAGCGGTGAGTCCGGACGAGTGCTGGGTGTTATTTATCTCAAGGACGTCGTTAAGCCTGGCATGCGTGAGCGTTTCGATCAGCTGCGTGAAATGGGCATTCGTACCGTCATGATCACGGGCGACAATGCGGTGACGGCGCATGCGATTGCGAAGGAGGCCGGCGTCGACGATGTGCTCGCTGAGGCCACCCCGGAGCAGAAGCTAGAGTTGATCCGCAAGGAGCAGTCGAAGGGACGCCTGGTCGCCATGACCGGTGACGGCACCAACGATGCACCGGCATTGGCGCAGGCAGATGTGGGCGTGGCAATGAACACTGGTACGTCGGCGGCGAAGGAAGCGGCCAACATGGTGGACCTGGATTCGGATCCGACCAAGCTCATTGACGTGGTGGGAATCGGCAAGCAGTTGCTGATTACCCGCGGTGCGCTGACCACCTTCTCCATTGCCAATGACGTGGCGAAGTACTTCGCCATCATTCCAGCCATGTTCGTCACGGCGCTGCCTGGCCTGGACAAGCTCAACATCATGAACCTGCATTCGCCGGAAAGCGCCATCCTGTCTGCAGTGATCTTCAACGCGCTGGTGATTGTCGCCTTGATTCCGCTGGCTCTCAAGGGCGTGAAGTACCGCGCCGGGTCGGCTGCCTCACTGCTGAGCCGCAACCTGCTCATCTTCGGTGTCGGTGGCATCATCGCACCGTTTGTCGGCATCAAAATTATTGACCTCCTGCTCTCCGGAGTGTTCGGGATGTAAGTGCCTTGGCCTCGCGCCAAACGGCGCAGCCAGCGCACAGCACTTGGCATCTCGCAACATGTGAAAAGAATCGAGAAGGACATGAACAAGAACTTTCGGTTGGTATCCACCACAATCAAGGCATATTTGCTGCTCACCGTGGTTATCGGCCTGCTGTACCCAGCCGCAATCTGGGTAGTGGGGCGAATCTGGTCCGATAACGCTGATGGCTCGATGATGTATGACTCCGCAGGCAAGGCCCAGGGCTCGGAGCTCATTGCCCAAGAAGTGACAAAGCCGGGATTTTTCTACCCGCGCCCGTCTGCTGCGGGGGATAATGGCTACGACGCGATGTCGTCTTCGGCATCGAACGTGTCGCCGTATAGCAAGGAGTTCCAGGCTGAAATCGAACAGCGCCGCACCGATGTCGCTGCCCGCGAGGGCATCGACCCGGCCCAGGTACCGGTGGAGGCAGTCACCGCCTCCGGTTCCGGTCTGGATCCGCATATCTCCGAGAAGTACGCACAGCTGCAAGCACCGCGCGTGGCCAAGGAGCGCAACCTGCCACAGGCAGAGGTTGAGCGGTTGATCTCGGAAAATAGTGAAAACGCAATTACGGAACAGGGCTCGCAGGATGGTGGGCGACTGGTCAACGTCGTAAAGCTGAACGCCGCTCTGACAGACGGACAGTAAGCATCCTGCGATTGGGCAAGGTATGGCAAGTAAAGGTCTGTAAGAAATGGCCAAGCGAGGAAAACTGAAGGTCTACCTGGGGTTCGCCCCGGGCGTGGGTAAGACGTGCGCCATGCTGAGCGAGGGGCACGATCTGTACTCCCGCGGGCACGAGGTAGTCGTTGGGCTGGTGGAGCACCACGGTCGCGAGCGGACGAAGAAGCTCATCGAAGGCCTGCCGGTGTTGGATTGCCGAAAGGTGTCCTACCGAGGCAACACCTATCGTGAGCTGGATGTTGATGCGATTATCGAGATGCATCCTGAGGTCGCCCTCGTCGACGAGCTCGCGCACACCGTCGTCACCGATGAGCCGGACAACGAGTTCGTTCAGCAACGCAAGCGCTGGCACGATGTCTACCAGCTTCTCGACGCAGGCATCGATGTCATCTCGACGATGAACATCCAGCACCTGGAATCGCTTAACGACGTCGTTGCGGCCGTCACCGGCGTGCGCCAAATGGAGACGGTGCCCGACCGTGTCCTCCGCGATGCGGACGAGATTGAGCTCATCGACTTAAGCCCGGATGCCCTGCGTATCCGACTGTCCCGCGGCGAAATCTACCGCAAGGAGCAAGCGGAACTGGCGCTGCGGAAGTACTTCCGACCCGGCAACCTCAGCGCCCTGCGTGAGCTGGCACTGCTGTGGCTGGCCGACAAGGTCGAAGAGGTTCTGGACTCCTACCGCGAAGATGAGGAGATCGACGATCATTGGACTACCCGCGAGCGTGTGGTGGTAGCGGTGCGTGATGACAACAACGCCGAGGCCATGATTCGTCGCGGTGCTCGTATGACCGGTCGCGTGGCCGGCCGCGAGATGATTGTCGTGCACATTACCGGTGATGACGATGGCCTCGACCGCGGCTACTTGCGTCGACTGCGAAAACTGCAGGACCTCACCGAGTCGCTGGGTGGGCAGTGGCGTACCATCGTGGGCGATGATGTGCCGGGCATCCTGCTGGAGTTCTCCCGCACGGTGAATGCATCGCAGCTGGTCATTGGCTCGGAGCGAGGACTGCGGCGCTACGTGGGCTTAAGTACCTCGCAGCGCATCATCGACCAGGCTGAGCCCATCGATGTGCACATCATCTCCTCAAGCTCAGAGAAGAAAGCCAAGCGGCGCAAGAAACTGCGCTCTCGCTTTTCCAAGGAGCGACGTATCACCGGTTGGCTGCTGGCACTGGTGGGGCCAGTGCTACTGACGTTGCTGCTCTACCAGCTGGACACCGGCCCGGAGTTCCTGGGCGTACTGCTGCTGACCTATCTGATGCCGATAGTCTTCGCCGCTATGGCGGCAGGGTTGGTGCCAGCGCTGGCGGCAGTGGTGGTCTCCTCAATTCTGGCAAACTGGTACTTCACCGCCCCGGTGAACACCCTGACTATCACCGAGCCGGCCAGCTTGGCTCAAATCCTGCTCTTCGGTGTGATTGCGGCGGCTGTGGCGACGGTGGTGGAGCGTTCCGAGCGCCGCCGCGAGATGGCGGACAGGAGTCTGCATCAGGCAGTCGTAATGTCCGAGTTGGCACACGGTGTCGTCCACGATGGCGACAACATGTCCAACCTGGTCCACAGCTTGGCGGATACGTTCTCGATGGAGCGCGTGGACGTGCAGCGTTACTCCTCAGAGCGCAAGAAGTGGTTGACCATTGTCACCACCGCCGAACACGGCTTGTCCGAACCGTGGCCGACAGAGCTGCCGATGACTAAGGTCAGCTCCGGCGATGACCTGCGCTTTGTGCTCAGTGGCCGTGAACTCACCGCCGCTGAGACTGCCATGATTGCGGCTCACGGTTCCCGCATCCGGGCGCTCATGGACATGGAGGAAATCGCCGCGATGCGCCGCGCCACCGCTGCCCTCGAGGCGGGCAACCGCGTGGGCAGCGCGGTGCTGACCGCCGTTTCACATGACCTGCGCACACCGCTGGCCAGCATCAAGGCTGCGATCTCCAGCATGAACATGGAGGACGTCGAGCTTGACGACGAAACGCGTCTCATCCTCATGGAGACAATCGAGAGTTCCGCTGACCGCCTAGAGGTGGTCATTGGTAACCTACTCGATGCCAGCCGCATCGACTCCAGCACCAAGCGGGTGGAAAGTGTGCCGGTTAGCGTCTCCGATGTTGTGGACGCGGTATGTGCGGAGCTGCCGGAAGCCGCAGGTCACATTGACCGCGATATTGACCATGACGCCTGCATGGTGGAAGGCGATCCTGGGCTGATCCAGCGCATTGTTTCCAACATTGTCATCAACGGCCGTCAGTACGCACCGGAGTCGAGCCTGACCATTCGTACGCGGCCCAGCGAGCGCGGTGTGCGCGGTCCCGCCGACATGCCGGTTATGGGCTCGCTGGGTGCTATCGCTGCGAGCGCATGCATAGACATTTTGATCATTGACCACGGTAAGGGCATCCCGGAGGATAAGTTGGAGGAGATTTTTCAACCGTTCCAACGCCTTGGCGACTACTCGGCACAATCTCAGGGCCTTGGTCTGGGACTTGCCGCCGCCTCGCGTTTTGCCGACGCCATGGGAGGCGCCATCCGCGCCGAACAGACACCCGGCGGCGGTGCTACCTTCGTGCTGACGTTGCCGCGTGCAATGGGCGAGAGAAAGTAGGATTCCATGAATCTCAGTTCAGGACAACCCGCTGGTCAGGCTGGCAACAAACCCGGGCGAAAGATACTCATCGTCGAGGATGATGTCGCCATGGCCCGCACTGTGCTTGTCAGTTTAAAAGCCCGCGGTTACGAGCCACGTGTCGCGCAAACGGCCACGCGGGCGTTAGCCGCGGTCAGCGAGTGGAAGCCCGACGCCGTTCTCCTGGATCTGGGCTTGCCCGATGTCAGTGGCCTGGAAGTTCTGCGTTCTTTGCGCAGGTGGAGCGATATTCCAGTGCTGATTGTCTCCGCACGTCACGACGAGGCGGGGAAAATCAACGCCCTCAATGAAGGGGCCGATGACTACGTCACCAAGCCTTTCTCGATGGGGGAGTTGTTGGCTCGGCTGCGTTCAACCATGCGGCGTGCTAGCAAAGTAGTGGTCGAAGAGGTGCCGAAGGTGACCTCCGCAGATGGTCATCTAATGGTTGACCTGGCCAAACGGCAAGTTCTCGTGGCGGACGAGCTCGTGCATCTGACCCCGCGCGAGTGGGACATCCTGGTCTACCTGGTGCAGCATCGTGGCGAACTGGTGACCAAACTGGAGCTTCTCAAGGCCGTCTGGGGTGACCAGTACGAAAAAGAGACCAACTACCTGCGCGTTTACATCTCCCAGCTGCGCCACAAGATTGAGCCTCAGCAGGCTCACAACAAGTACTTGCGCACTGAGGTGGGGGTCGGTTATCGCATGGTGCTGGACGAGGAGTAGCAGCCGGCTGCTTGCCCGTTCTTGCTTGCCCGCCTGCACGTTCCCGCCTTCCCGCTCGCCTGCCTGCCTCTCCTCGCGACTTCACGACACAGGTGTCACCTCATGCCACCTCCACAGCTGGCACGAGGTGACACCCGTGTCGTGAAGTGCGATCTGCCCCAGCCCAGAGGGTGGAGTGAAGTGCTGTGTGGGGGGGGGCGGCACCGCCCAGCTACAGCTCCAAATCCAGCGAAGCGCCCGGAATAGCGTCCAGCAGCCGCTGGGTGTATTCCTTCTCCGGGTGGTCGAAGAGATCGTCGGTAGGACGGTGTTCAACCATCTTGCCGTGCTCCATCACGATGACCTCATCAGCCACCTGCCGCACCACAGCGAGGTCATGCGTAATAAAGAGGTAGGCCAAATCCATCTCTTCCTGCAGCTCAGCAAGCAGTTCGAGCACCTGAGCCTGAACCACCACGTCGAGGGCTGACACCGCCTCGTCACAGACCACAACCTCAGGGTTCAGGGCCAGTGCACGCGCAATCGCAACACGTTGACGCTGGCCACCCGACAGCTCACCGGGGAAGCGGCGACCCATCTCCGCGGGCAGCGCGACGCGGTCGAGAAGCTCGAATACGCGCTGCTCACGCTCCTGCTTGGTGCCAATCTTGTGAATCCGCAGCGGCTCCTCGATGGAGGAATGCACCGTGCGCATCGGGTCCAGCGTCGCATACGGGTTCTGGAAAATCGGCTGAATGCGACGCCGCAGCTCGAGCTCCTCTTTACGATTCCGGCCCTGGACGCGGTTACCGTCGAAAAGCACTTCGCCCTCTGTCGGATCGAGCAGCCCCAGCGCCATATTTGCGACAGTGGACTTACCCGAACCGGACTCGCCCACGATTCCGATGGTGCGACCGCGACGCAGCGTAAAGCTGATGTCATCGACGGCGCGGAAGGAATCCTTGCGCCACGGACGGTCGCCGCGGATGGCAAAGTCGCGCACCAAGTTCTTCGCGACCAGAATCTCCTTCTGATCCGCATCCGATGTCGTCGGCGCCGCCACCACGCGATCACCGCGCCGGGCAGCCAGCGATGGAGCCGCCGCGATCAGCTGCTTGGTGTATGGATGCTGCGGGCGGGTGAGAACTTCCAGAGCAGGGCCGGTCTCCACGACACGTCCTGCTTGCATAACGACGAGTCGGTCAGCGCGCTCGGCAGCCAAGCCGAGGTCATGGGTAATAAGCACCACGGACGTGCCGAGTTCGCTAGTGAGCTTGTCAAGGTGGTCGAGGATCTTCTTCGCCACGGTCACGTCGAGAGCGGACGTGGGCTCATCGGCAATCAGCAGCTTTGGGTGCGCGGCCAAGCCCATCGCGATAAGCGCGCGCTGGCGCATACCACCGGAGAACTCGTGCGGGTACTGGTCGATACGCTTTTTAGCGTTCGGCAGGCCAGCCTGTTCCAGCAGCTCAATCGCCTTTTTGTGGGCCTCGGAGCCAGTGGCGATGTTGTTGGCGCGCAGCGCCTCCTTAATCTGGGAACCGACGGTCCACACCGGATTGAGATTGGTCATCGGGTCCTGGGGGACCAGGCCGATGCCGTTGCCGCGGATACTGACAAACTCGCGGTCTGTCAGGTGTGTGATGTCACGGCCATCGAAGGTGATGGTGCCACCGGTGACTTCACCATCACCGGGCAACAGCCCCAGCGCGGCATGGACAGTGGTGGATTTACCCGAGCCGGACTCGCCGACAATGGCGACCGTCTCACCGGGGAAAACCTCCAGGTCGACGTCATGCACCACATCGGTCAACGATTTACTGCGGCGGCCGGACGCTGTGGTCGTCGGAAAGCCAATGCAGACATCCTTCAAGGTGAGAATGGGCGCTGCGGAAGTGTTGGTGTCGGTGCTCATCGACGACGCTCCTTCGGGTCGAGAGAATCCTTCAAAGCGTCACCCATGAGGATGAAGCCGAGAACGGTAATCGCCAGGGCGAGTGCTGGCCAGAACAGGTTGGACGGGGCCTGGCGGAGCACCTGCTGTGCGACAGAGATGTCGTTGCCCCAGGACACGGTGGTCGTCGGCAAGCCAATGCCCAAGTAGGACAGCGTGGCCTCGGCGACGATGTAAATGCCCAGTGAGGTCGTGGCCATGACGATGACAGGGGCGAGGCAGTTCGGCAGCACATGGCGGAAGAGAATGCCAGTGCTGGACAGACCGAGCGCCTTGGAGGCGGTGACGTATTCCTCGTTTTTCACTGAGATCACCGAGGAGCGCACCACGCGCGCCATCTGCGGCCAGCCGAAAGCAGCGAGCACGAAGACCACGGACCAGATGGTGCGTTCGGTAAACAGCTGCATCAGCACGATGCCGGCGAGAATCAGGGGGATGGCAAAGAACATGTCCGTGATGCGGGAGAGCACCGCGTCGACCCAACCGCCGAGATAGCCAGCGATGGCACCGAGGATGATGCCCACCACGGTCACGGCCAGGGTGACGCCGATGCCGACGATGACCGAGGCGCGGGCACCGTAGATGACACGGGCGTAGACGTCGTAGCCCTGCTGGGTGAAGCCCATCGGGTGGCCGTCGCGGGCCGGGGCCAGCGAGTCACGCAGGTTTGCCGCCGTCGGATCCACAGAGGTGAACAGTGACGGGAACGCGGCCACTGCGATGGAGAGCAAAATAATGAATGCGGAAACCCAGAACAGTGCGCGGTAACGCAGGTTCTGCCAGGCCGAACCCCAGAGCCCCAGTGGTGGGGTATCCGGCAACTGCTTGTGGTCGGGGTTCGTCGCCGGGTTTGGTGCCTGCGCGGCGTTGGCCTGGGTGGTGCCGGACTGTGCGGTGCCGGTATGCGCGGCGTTGGACTGCTTTTCTGGCTGAGTCGAATCTAACTGCGTCGAATCTGGCTTAGGCATAACGAATCCTCGGATCCAGGACTGCGTAGAGCAAGTCGATGAGCAAGTTGGCGAACATGTAAATAACCACCAGGATGGTCACGATGCTGACCACGGTGGGAGCTTCACCAATCTGGACGGCGTGGAAGATCAGGCCACCGATACCGGGCACGTTGAAGATGCCCTCGGTGACAATTGCGCCACCCCTCAGAGCAGCGAGATCAGCGCCGATGAAGGTCACAACGGGAATTAGCGAGTTGCGCAAGATGTGGCGACGGGTGACTTCAGAGGTTGGCAAGCCCTTGGCGCGGGCAGTGCGTACGAAGTCAGCATGGCGTGCCGACGAGACCTCGGAGCGCGTCAGTCGCAGAACATAAGCAACCGAGACGAGACCCAGCACGAATGCCGGCAGCAGCAGGGAGGTAAAGGAGGCATCGCTACCAACGGTGGGGGAGACAATCTCCCAGCGCACACCGAAGAGGTAGCGGGCCACGAAGCCGAGCACGAAGGTCGGAGTTGCGATAACCAGCAGGGACATCACCAGAACGGTGGAGTCGAAGAAGCCGCCCTTGCGCATACCGGCAATAACGCCGAGGCCGATACCGAAAATGGCCTCAATGGCAACGGCCATCAGAGCCAGGCGAATTGTAATAGGGAAGGCCAGCGCGATTTCCTCGCCGACCGAGCGACCGGAGAAGGTCTCGCCCATATCCAGGGTGAACAGGCCCTTGAGGTACTCCCAGTACTGGACGAGGAAAGGCTCATCCAGGTGGTAGTGGGCGCGCAGTGCTGCGACCTGCTCCGGTGGCAGCTGCTTATCGCCAGCTAGTGCAGCGATGGGGTCGCCTGGCATGGCGAAGACCATTGCATAAATCAGCAGTGTGGCACCGAAGAAAACCGGCACCATCTGCAGGAGTCTCTTTCCGATATACCAACCCATGGTGCTAGTCCTTCTCAATCATTGGGTAGTCCAAGATGCCGTCCCACATCACCACGGGGTTACGCAGCTTCGGATTCCACGCCACCGAAGCATTCGGGTACCACAGCGGGATTGCAGGCAAATCTTCCATCAACACCGACTGAGCCTTGACATAAATCGGCTTAGCGTCTTCTGGGCTCTTTGCCGAGGCCGCCTCTTGAATCAGCTTGTCGAACTCCGGATTGGAGTAGTGGTTGTCATTCGAGGAACCACCGGTGACGAACTGCGGGATCATGTAGTTGGCCACTGACGGGTAGTCCGCTGACCAGCCAGTGCGGTAGCCGCTGGTGATGGTCTCGTTGGAGATTTCATCGCGCAGCTGCTTGAAGGTCGGGTAGGCCTTGCCGTGGGAATCGATGCCGAGGGTCTCGCCAATCATGTTGGTCACCGCTTCGACCCACTGCTGGTGTCCTCCGTCGGCGTTGTAGGCAATGTCGAACGAGCCGGTAAACGGCGCAATTTTGTTGGCTTCGGCCCACAGTTGGCGGGCCTTCTTCGGGTTGTATTCCAGCACCTCTTGGCCAGGTACGTTCGGGTCAAGGTCGCCGAGCGTCAACGAGCTGAACTCGCGCGCCGGGGTGCGGGTGTCGAAGAAAATCTTCTCAGTGATTAGTTTCCGGTCAATCGCCATGGAAATCGCTTGACGACGAAGCTTGCCCTCTTCACCCGAAAAACCTGGCAGATTTCGCGGAATTGCGAAGTACTGCGAAGAGGAGGTCGGGACGTTTGCGCTGGAGTCGGGGAAGTCGGTTTGGAAGCTGGCGAGAGCCGTTGGTGGAATTGTGCGTGGCAGCGTGTCCAGGCGGCCGGCCTGGAGGTCTGCATATGCGGTGTCCACGTCCGAGTAGAAGCGGTATACCAGGCCGTTGTTACGGGCCTTGTGCTCACCGGCGAAGTCATCATTGCGAACCACAGTTAGCTGGTTGTTGTGCAGCCAAGCGCGGCCTTCGGCCATCTTGTACGGTCCATTGCCGATTGGGTGTTCACCGAAAGCCTTCTTGTCTTCGAACGCGGCCTTCGGCAGCGGCATAAACGCGACATAGCCGAGGCTGAGCGGGAAGGAAGAATCTGGGTTGGTCAGATCCACGGTGAACCTCAGGTCATCGACCTTTTTCAGGCCGGAGAGTGTTTTCTCCGTGGCCTTTTCTCCCGAAACAGCATCAAAACCCTGCACGTTGGCGAAGAAGGACTGCTGCTTCTGCAGGTTCGGTCCGTAGGCAGCGTAATTCCAGGCATCGATGTAGCTCTGCGCGGTGACTGGTTCGCCGTTGTGGAAGGTCCAGCCCGGTTTCAGCGTGATGTCGAAATGGGTCGAGTCCTCGTTGGGCTTAATTTCTGCCGCATGATCCAGGATCATCGAGCCGTCGGTGTCGTAGCGCACCAGACCCGAGTAGAGCATGCGGAGGATATCGCCACCACCGGTTTCATTGGTGTCAGTGGTGTACAGCGGCGACTGCGGTTCCGAGTTCTGGACCACAATGAACCCCGCGCCGACCTGTTGCTGGTCAGTGCTGCAGGCAGCGAGCGCGCTTCCTGGCAAGGCGATTACCAGCAAAGCCGCCAGAATTTGGCGGACATGCAGCGTGAACTTTCCTTTTTCGCTGAGCGTCGTTGCGTGCAGTTTTGTGGCACGGAACTTCTCTCGCTGTCGGAGCTTCCGCCGGAGTTTCTGCCGGGTGTGGAAGGGGCCGGAGGCAACGGGTCTATGCATCGCGAGCCTTTCTAGATTCTGCCAGCTAGGCGATATGAATTTGGTGATCGGCTCACTCCAAACGACTCAGCTACCCACCTCCCAGCTGCTTAGCAATGGCGGTGGTGAAACCTTTGGTTGTGACGGACTCTAAGGTTTGGATACGACCGTTCAATACAGTCTCTAACCTTACAAGTCCAAAAAACATATGAGTATTAATCAGGCGAATCATCCCTTATTTGACGGTGTCTTTCACCCTCGATTGGGGAGTTAATCCTGTGCAGTGGTGCAACGTTGTAACATCCTGGCACCCCCGCAGGGGTTGAGGCTGCTGAATTTCTGACTGTCCCACCGCTGGGCTCCTGTCCGGACCCCATCCGCGACTTCACGACACAGGTGTCACCTCATGCCACCTCCACAGCTGGCACGAGGTGACACCTGTGTCGTGAAGTGGGCTTTGGAAGAGGAAGTGGCATTGGAAGAGGAAGTGGACTTTGGAGGAGGCGGAGAGGCAGCGCATTAAGTCCCACAGTACGAGTGGAAAGCACCCAACTCCCGCGGTGCCGGCTCCGTGAACCCCGCTGGGACGTCTTGCGACTCAAAGGGGTTGGTTACCGCCTCCAGCAGGTGCCGGTAGTCGGTCAGATCCCCCGCCCCTGCCGCCGCTAACGCTTCCGTGACCAGGTGGTTTCGCGGAATATACAGCGGATTCGTTTCCTCCATAAGTGCCAGGGCCGTCGTCCGGTCGATTCCCAGCTCCTTCCGCGTCCGCTTCCACAACTGCCCCCACTCAGCCGCGGCGGCGGGGAACGCAGGATCAGCGGTCAGCCTGGTCAGCGCAGCCAACGCAGCAACTGTATCCCCATCACCATCGGCCAGAACCTCAATCAGCGCCCGATGAGCATTCGTATGGTCGAGCCCAAACTTCGCCAGCAACGCCTGCCACTGCTGCACCAGGGGGATGGCCAGCGGGTCGTCGTAAAGCGAGGGGAGAATCCCCAACTTGGGCAGCCACCTGCGGCTGAGCGCATCGGTGAATTCGTCGGCGAATTCGCCCAGGATGTCGCGGGCGCGTGCGAGGGCTTCCTCCGGGGTGCCTGCGAAATGCGGTAGCAAAGTCTCCGCAAGCTTCGACATATTCCACCCGGCAATCGTCGGCTGCGCGCCGAACGCGTATCGACCGCCTCGATCAATGCTGCTAAACACCGCCCGGGGGTCGTGCGCATCCAGAAACGCACACGGCCCGAAGTCGATGGTCTCGCCCGCGATGCTGGCATTGTCGGTGTTCATCACGCCGTGAACAAAACCGCAGGCCAACCACGCCGCAACGAGATTGGCTTGCCGCTTGACGACGTCCCGGAGAACCGACTCCGCCGAACCTTCGTAGCCATGCCGCTGCGCGGCGAACTCGATGAGCCGATCCATGATTCCGGTGTCCGCTCCGGAGCGTGAGACGAGCTCGAATGTGCCAACTCGCAGGTGGCTGGATGCTACGCGCACGACGATACCGCCCGGTTGAAGTTCGGTGGTGGGGTCGGTGTTGTCGAATGGGGTTTGCGAGCCGCGGTAAATCTCTTCGCCGGTTTTTATGACCGCCAGCGCGCGGGTGGTGGGGATGCCGAGCGCATACATGGCCTCGCTGATGAGGTACTCCCGCAGGGCGGAGGTCAGTGTGGCCTTGCCGTCACCGCCACGGGAGAAGGGCGTGGGGCCGGTGCCTTTCGCCTGGATCTCGTAGGCCTGGGTGTTGTCGCTGTGGGTTGTCTCTTTGGGGCAGTCGGGCTGGTTGGCCTGCCAGGGAAGCCCGGTCAGCCCCGGTTCAGCCTCAACTGTGGCGAGCAAGAGCGCGCGACCATCGCCGAGTAGGCCTGCGAAGTTGCCGAACTGGTGGCCGGCATAGGCCGTGGCCACCGGGGCTGTGTATGCGCCGGGTGGGGTATCGGTTTCCTGGCCGACTCCGTGATCGGCGCCGCGGCCAGTGAGGAACTTCAGGCCAGCGTCTGACCGGAGCCACTGTGGGGAGAGGCCGAGTTGGGTCGCGAGCTCGTCGTTAAGCATGACCAGCTGCGGCGATGGGGCGTCAAACCCCTGCTGGTCGATAGCGAGTTCAGGCAGTGCGGTGGGCAGATCAGCGACGTTTCTAGCCATGTGCGCAGTTTAACGGGTAGGCCGAATTGGGGTTGGCGCGCTGGTGCGTTCAGCGGTGCTACGTACGTTGACGTGGCCTCGAAGGCGGAAAACCCCGGTTGCTGGAACAATTCCAGCAACCGGGGTGCGCTCGGGGTAGCCCTACTTCTTCAGGGACTCCGGAGCGTTGAAGCGCTCGCCGTGCTTAGCGGCCAGCTCTTCGGCGCGCTCGACGAAGCCTGCGACACCGCGGCGCTCTGGGTGAGCTGCAGCCGGGTCGACGACAGTGGCGCCGTCGTAGTTCTTGATGAACTGGCGAGTACCACCGGTCCAGGCCGGGTAGCCGATACCGAAGATGGAGCCGATGTTGCCGTCGGCGTCGTGAAGCAGAACGCCCTCGTCGACGCACTTCTGAGTCTCGATGGCCTCGATGAAGAGCATGCGGTCGACCAGCTCCTGCAGGTCGGTGTCTTCCGGAGCGATTGGGGTGATGTTCAGCTCCTCGCGCAGCTCGTTGAACAGGCCCGGCCAGAGACCGGAGCGCTTGCCGTCGACGTACTCGTAGAAGCCCTTGCCCTCGAGCTTGCCCGGGCGTTCGAACTTGTGCAGCATGGCCTCGACCAGAGCCGGCACGCCGCCCTCGTCCAAGGTCTGACCTGCGGCCTCGGCGGCAGCGCGGGTCTCGCCAGCGATCTTCTCCATGAGCTTGAGGTTCAGCTCGTCGGCAAGCTGGAGCTGCGGTGCCGGGTAACCAGCCTGGCGGCCAGCGGCCTCGATGATGGCCGGGTCATAGCCCTCGGCAACCATGCGCAGAGCCTCGTTGATGACGGTGCCGATGACGCGGGAGGTGTAGAAACCGCGGGAGTCGGTAACGACAATCGGAATCTTGCGAATTGCAACAGCGAAGTCCAGCGAAGCGGCGAGGATTGCCGGGTCGGTGTTGTCGCCGGAGATGATCTCAATCAGCTGCATCTTGTCCACCGGGGAGAAGAAGTGCAGACCGATGAAGTCCTTCTCACGCTTGACGTGGGAAGCCAGCTCGGTGATTGGCAGGGTGGAGGTGTTGGAACCCAGGATGCAGGTCTCCGGAACCGCGGCCTCGATTTCGGCGTGAACCTTGTGCTTGAGGTCGGTGTTCTCGAAGACGGCCTCGATGACCAGATCGACGTCGGACAGGTCGTCGTAGGACTCGGTCGGCTTGATGCGGTTCAGCAGTGCTGCGGACTTCTCCTCAGTGGTGCGACCGCGCTTGAGAGCCTTCGCCTCCAGCCCCTCGGAGTAGGCCTTGCCGCGCTCGGCGTTCTCCAGGGAAATGTCCTTCAGGACAACTTCCATGCCAGCCTTTGCACACACGTATGCAATACCTGCGCCCATCATGCCGGCACCAACGACGGCAACCTTCTTGAACTCGCGCTTCGGGTACGGGGTGCCGTCAACCTGCAGCGGACGGGAGCCGCCGCCCTGAGCGTGATTGAGGTCGAAGAAGAACGCCTGCATCATGTTCTTCGACTGAGTGCCGGTGACCAGCTCGGTGAAGTAGCGGGACTCGATACGCAGTGCAGTGTCGATGTCGACCTGAGAGCCCTCGACGGCAGCCTGCATCGCAAGGCGCGGAGCCTTCATCGGGGAGCCCTTGAGCTGCTTGGTCAGGTTTGCCGGGAAGGACGGCAGGTTCATTGCGAACTTAGGAGTCTTCGGGTCGCCGCCCGGGATCTTGAAGCCCTTCTCGTCCCACGGCTGTGTGGCCTTGGCATCTTCGCTGGTCAGCCATGCTCGAGCAGTGTCAATGAGCTGCTCCGGAGCAACAACCTCGTCAACGAGACCAGCTGCGAGGGCCTTGCCCGGGTTCATCTGAGCGCCGGTCAGAATGACCTTCATCAGCGCGTCCTGAATACCCAGCATGCGAACGACGCGGGAGACACCGCCGCCACCCGGCAGCAGGCCGAGGGTGACCTCTGGCAGGCCAATCTTGGAACCGCGGGCATCAGCCGCAACGCGGTAGTTAGCAGCCAGCGCGACCTCGAGGCCGCCGCCCAGTGCTGCGCCGTTGATGGCGGCAACAATCGGCACCGGGAGCTTCTCCAGGCGACGCAGGGAGGCCTTCATGTCCTCGACCATGTTGAACATGTCAGCTGCATCGTCCTCAGTGGCCTTGGACATCTGCTTGATGTCACCGCCTGCGAAGAACGTCTTCTTCGCAGAGGTGATGATGATGCCCTTGATGGAGGTCTCAGAGCCGTCGCCAATTTCGTTTTCCAGGCGCTCCACGGTGGCGCGGATGTCGTCCTGGAAAGTCTTGTTCATGGTGTTGACCGGCGCATTCGGGTCATCCATGGTGAGGGTGACGATTCCGGCGTCGTCCTGATCCCACCGGAACATGTTATCTGTGCTCATAAATCAGTCAGTCCTTTGTGGTTATCGCGGTGTGGCCGCGGTAATTGTCGCTGTGAGTTTCGTTCCGGTTTGCTTTAGACGCGCTCGATGATGGTTGCAACACCCATACCGCCAGCCACGCAGAGCGAGATGAGTGCGTAGCGGCCACCGGTGCGGTGCAGCTCGTCGATTGCAGCGCCGGTGATCATGGCGCCGGTTGCACCCAGCGGGTGACCCATGGCCATTGCGCCACCGTTGATATTGAGCTTGTCGTAGTCGATGCCCAGGTTCTGCTGAGCATGCTTGACGACGGCGGCAAACGCCTCGTTGATTTCCCACACGTCGATATCGTCGACGATCAGGTTTGCCTTGGCCAGAGCCTCGCGGACCGCCGGCTCGATGCCGGTCAGCATGATGGTCGGCTCGACACCATTGACGGCGGTGGCGACAACGCGTGCGCGTGGGGTCAGACCCATGTCTGCGCCGGCCTTCTCAGAACCAACCAGGGTCAGTGCAGCGCCGTCGACGATGCCGGAGGAGTTACCTGCGTGGTGGACATGGTTGATGCGCTCGAGCTGCGGGTACTTCTTCAGTGCAACTGCGTCGAAGCCGCCCTGTTCACCCATCATAGTGAAGGCTGCGCGCAGGCCGGAGAGGGACTCTGCGGAGACGCCTTCGCGGATGGTCTCATCGCGGTCGAGGATGGTCAGTCCGTTAGCGTCCTTGACTGGGACGACGGAGCGGTCGAAGCGGCCCTCAGACCAAGCCTTTGCGGCACGGGCGTGGGAGAGTGCTGCCATTTCGTCGAGGGACTCGCGGTCAAAGCCGTCAAGTGATGCAATCAGGTCAGCGGAGATACCCTGCGGGACGAAGTCAGTTGCGAACGAGACCTGTGCATCCATTGCCATTGCGCCGCCGTCGGACATCATTGGCACGCGGGACATGGACTCGACGCCACCGGCGAGGACGAGCTCGTCCATGCCGGAGCGGACCTTCTGAGCAGCCAAGTTGATGGCGGAGAGGCCGGAAGCGCAGAAGCGGTTGATCTGGACACCGCCGGTGCGGTACGGCAGGCCTGCGGTGAGTGCTGCGGTGCGGGCAATGTCCGCACCCTGGTCGCCGACCGGGCTGACGCAGCCAACGATGAGGTCGCTGATGCGCTCTTCGTCCAGGTCAGGGAAACGATTGCGGATTTCGTCGATGAGGCCGACGAGAAGTGATACCGGGCGTACCTCGTGGAGGGAGCCGTCCTTCTTGCCCTTGCCGCGCGGGGTGCGAATTGCCTCGTAGATGAAGGCTTCGCCGCCCGGCTGAGTGGTGGCGGAAGTCATGTGTTTTTACCTCACAGATTCGTCGTAAAGTGTCGTGCGTCACTCTATAACGAATGCCGGATTGCCGGGGGTGATTTGAGGGGTACTGGGGAGAAAGATGATCCGTTGCAGTCATTTACCTGCGGTTATGGGAGAAACCGGGGGTAATTACATAAGTAGTTTGGGGCGCAGAGTCGCGGAGGCAGACCGGCAAAAGTCGAATTTCCGCAAACGCCCGCCCGCAATCATTCAGCCGCCTCTTCACCATCGCCGGCGAACCCCAAGTTCCAATAGCGCTCGACAAAGGCCTGGATGCGCTGCAGCACCCGCGTCTTGACCTTCTCGCGCTCATTACCTGGGGTAAACCGCGACATTGGCGGAAGAACACGAACAATTCCGGTGCCAAGCGTGCTGACAATGCCGGTGGTCAGCGCCTCTTCAATGAAAGATTGCGCAGTGGGCATCCGCAGCTTTTCTTCAGTGATGATCGCATTAAGTTCTGCCGTGCGTTTGGTCCTGATGAATTCCTCCCACTGCTCGTCAACGGGCTGTGTCAGGCTCACGGTGTTGACGAATTCTTCGATCAGGTCGCGCTTGTTCCGCAGCGATGGGCTGGAGTTTGCAGCGCGAGAAATCTGGGCACGAATTTCTTCTCTCTCGTCGCTGCCGTGGGTTTCACGGTATTGCTCGACGAGCATGAGAATGTAGTCGACATTGATCTCGACCTGCTTAATCAGCTCCATCTCGAAGACCACATCTTCGTTGATGGACTCCCGTTCCCCGTCGCTTTCAGTACGGAATTCCGCAAAAAGGTCGAGGTAGATACTGCGGTAATCCTGCTCCTGGCGAGGCGTCAACAGCGCGTCATCAGCGAATTGGTCGAAGGAGGTCAGGATGTTTTGGACACGCAGTATCGCTCCGAAAAGCTTGATGAACTCCTTCTTCGCCTTCTCGCCAACAATTGCCGTATCCAGCGGGTATTCCTGGAGCAGCTGATTCACTAGCTCGGCGTATTCGGCAAAGTACTCAGCGTAGGGCTTGAGCAGTACCACGCTTTGCGCATCGGTGTCGCCGAAGAGCCGCAGCGCCTCATTTGTGGCATCTTCGAGGTCTCGGAAGCAGACAATGTTGCCGTACGTCTTGACTGAGTTGAGGATTCGGTTGGTACGCGAGAATGCCTGAATCAATCCGTGGTACTTCAGGTTCTTGTCCACGAACAGGGTGTTCAAGGTGGTGGCATCGAATCCGGTGAGGAACATGTTGACCACGATGGTCATATCGACTTCCCTGTTCTTCATGCGCAGGGAGAGGTCTTTGTAGTAGTTCTGGAACTTCTCGGCTGAGGTGTCGTAGTTGGTTTTGAAGTATCCGTTGTAGTCGGCAATCGCCGCTTCCAGGTAATCGCGCGCAACCTTGGGTAGCTGCTCGGGCTCCATGCCTTCTTCAAGGAGCAAGCCTGTCTCGTCGGCCACGGCAGTAGCTGCCGCAGCGCTTTTCTTTTCGCTTGACGACGGAATCGTCGGTGACTCATCCTTTTCGGCCTCATTTGGCGCGAATGAGTAAATCATGGCGATCTTCAGCCGCTCTGCTTCAGGCAGTGATGCTTGCGCTTCTTTGAAGAGGTTGTAATAGGTGTAGGCAGCCTCAACAGAAGCGGTGGCGAAGATAGCGTTGAAGCCACGAACTCGTTGTTCTTTCTTTATCTCCTTAATGCGACCGCGGTGTCGGGCCTTTGCTGAGGCGGATACGTTCTCGACAACGCGGTGTTCGTAGAAGGTTTCCCGCTTCGTTTTCTGCGCGAAGTGTTCGAGCGTGTAGTCGACGACGTTTTTCAGGCGTGGCTCGGCCAGGAGTGCGCCTTCGGTGTCGATGCCTGTGACTTCCTTGTCTTTAACGTTTCCAACCGAGATGGTGTTGACGTAGTCGATCCGGAAGGGCAGAACATTTTTATCGGTGATGGCGTCGACGATGGTGTAGGCGTGAAGTCGTTTGCCGAAAGCCTGCTCGGTGGTTTTGAGGTTGGCCTTGGTGCCGCTAGTGGAGTTGTCAGCGAAGATGGGTGTCCCGGTGAATCCGAAGAGGTTGTACTTCTTGAATGCCTTAGTAATGGCAGTGTGCATGTCGCCAAATTGGGAGCGGTGGCATTCGTCGAAGATGATGACCACGTGCTTGCCGTAGACATCGTGGTGTTTGTTGCCTGCGATGAAGTTCGACAGCTTCTGAATTGTGGTGATGATGATGGCCGCATCGTCGTCTTCCAGCTGCTTCTTCAGCACGGCGGTCGAGGTGTTGGAGTTGGCAGCACCCTTTTGGAAGCGGTCGTACTCACGCATGGTTTGGTAGTCGAGGTCCTTGCGGTCGACGACAAAGAGGACCTTATCTACATGCGAGAGTTTGCTAGCCAGCTGTGCTGCCTTGAATGAGGTGAGGGTTTTCCCCGAACCGGTCGTGTGCCAGATGTAGCCGCCGGCCTCCGTCGTGCCAAGGCGTTCACGATAGTTATTGGAAATCTCAATTCGTTGCAGAATTTTCTCAGCAGCGACGATTTGGTATGGGCGCATCACCAGTAGTTCTTCCGCAGCGGTGAAGACGCAGTACTTGGTCAGAATATTGAGAAGCGAGTGCTTGGACAGGAATGTCTTAGTGAAGCCAACAAGATCCCGGATGGGTTGGTTGTTTGCGTCAGCCCACCACGATGTGAATTCAAAGCTCTTAGCACCGCGTGCTGGGCGGCCTTTTCCTCCCGTTTCCTTGATGTGCAGTTCACGGGTGGTGTTGGAGTAGTACTTGGTCAGCGTGCCGTTACTGATGACAAACAGCTGCACATAATCGAACAAACCGTCGCCAGACCAGAAAGAGTCACGCTGGTAGCGCCTGATCTGGTTAAAGGCTTCACGCAGCTCTACGCCACGACGCTTGAGTTCGATATGCACCATGGGAAGGCCATTGACCAGGATGGTGACGTCGTAACGATTGGAGTGTTTCGCACCGCTTTCGCCCTTTTCCACCTCGTACTGGTTAATGACCTGCAGCCGGTTGTTATGGATATTTGCTTTATCCAGCAGTCGGATGTTTTTGCTTGTGCCGTCGTCACGCGTAAGAACCTGAATGTGGTCTTCGTGGATGCGACGGGTCTTTTCCTTGATTCCGTCGTTGGAACTGGTGATGCAGGTGTGATAGAACCGTTCCCATTCCGCGTCGCTGAAGGTGACGTGGTTGAGGGTTTCTAGTTGGCGGCGAAGGTTGGCAACGAGGTCTGCTTCGCTGTGGATGGGCAGGTAGTCGTAGGCCTGCGACTGGAGGATGTCGATGAGCTCCTGCTCCAGTTGCGCCTCGGTTTGGTAGTCCTCCGAGGTGCGCTCCTCGGCCTGGTACTCCGCGACGACGGTGCTCTGCTCACCGACAGCGATCGGGTCGTACTTGGTTACTCGTCGCTTGCCGACGCCGTCCTGGTTCATGCTGCCAGCACCTTTTCCATAGTGTTAATTTGAAGCGTTACTTTTATGAGTCTCTATCTTAGAGAGTCCGGGGTAGCACGGGGTGGTGCAGCTAATCCACCAAGGTTCCCACAAAAACCACAACCACTGTTAGAATAAGGGGGCTCTAATCTAACAATCCCCAGGTGGTGGTTCGCTGTGGCTCCGACTTTGCCGGGAATGGAAGTTCGCCGGGAGCAGCTGATAGCTCAAGTTGACGCTATTTTGGAGTCGGCAATCGACGATTGTGTGCGTAAAACCAAAGAGACCCAGTCGATTGATTTCAAAGAGGAAGCTGGCCGACGTAGAGGTTCCCAGATTGAACCTGGTAAGTCGGAGAATCCGACAGCTGCCGACAAACTTGCCGACGAAGTGGCCTGCATGGCCAATACTCCTGGTGGCGGTGCCTTGATTGTTGGAATCGAGGATAAAACAGGGCGGATTATCGGTACCGAACTGGACATAGATTGGTTGCGGCAGGCTATCTATAGCCGGATTGATATTGCGCCCGATGTTGTCGAAAAGCGTGTGCAGGGCCAGCGAGTGCTTGTCATTTATGTTGCGGCAGCCTCTGAACCCGTTGAAGATACTGGGAACAGGCTGCGTTGGCGTGTTGGTGATTCGTGCAAGCCGGTGGACCGGTCGGAATGGTGGGAGTATCGGCGTGCGCAGGACGGCTTTGATTCAATGGCGCAGGTTAGTGCCGCAACACTTTCCGATGTCCGTCCCGGTGCCCTGGCGTTGGCCAGGAAATGGGACCCAGTGTTTGCCGAGCTTACCGACCAAGAAGTGCTGCACGGCATTGGTGCTCTTGATGCCAATGGATTCCTATCAATGGCAGGAAAGCAGCTATTTACTTCGGCAGGGCGTACGGTTATTGAGCTCAGCATTTTTGATGTTCACGGTGGTCAGGTGCTTAACAGAGTGGTGCCGGAACCTGAGAAGTCGTGTCTTGAGCAGCTTGCGTACATAGAGCAGGCTCTGAATGTGGTGAATAAAAACAACACTGTGGTGGAGGGGTTCGTACATAAGCCAGTGCCAGAGATTCCACGCGGTGCAGTGCGTGAGGCGATGCTAAATGCCATGATTCACCGCGATTGGAATCGTAGCGAAGCCATTGATGTGCGATGGATTGAGCTCGACAGCACCTTGATTGTGCGAAGCCCCGGTGGTTTTCCAGGAGCAATCACCGAAAACAATGTGTTAAGTAACCGTTCTGCTCGTTACCCCGCTCTGGCTGATGTGTATCGCGCAATTGGGCTCGTAGACAAGCAGGGTGTTGGGGTGGATCGCATGTACCAATCGATGATTGCCCTGGGGCATCGGCCGCCCACCATTGAAGAAGTAGCGGGCCCGTTTGTGGAAACGACTTTGGTGGGTGGCAGTCCCGTGCTGCCCGTTCTTGAGCTGATGTCAAGGATAATCCCGCAAGCACGGCAGGAAGATTACCGCATTGCAATCGTGTTGTATCTACTTTTTCAGCGCCCATTTGTCACGGTTGCGGAAGTAGCGCGTGGGCTGCAAGCCGGGCCTGAATCGGCTCACAATGCCCTGGATGCAGCCCGACAAACGACGGTACTGGGTGAACCGCTGATTGTCCCCCATGCTGGAGTGTGGGTGCTTGGCGAAACATGCCGAGCAATCTTGCGCAAAGCTGAACCGACGCCATTCTTGCCTGCGCGGTACCTCACCACCGATCAGGATGAACTCCAGAAAGCAGCGATGTTGTGGCTGTGTGAGGTTGGGGATATCGCTACAAGTGACCTCATGGTTCTGTCTGGAAGCTCCCGCGGCACAGTGAAGGCCTGTATCGACGTCATGGTAGAAGCCGGCATTGTCACTGCCATTGGCAACGGCCGATCGCGCAGGTATCGGCTCACTAATCCGTCAAGGTCCCTGTAGAAACCGAAATCATTGTCAGATTAGACACTGCCTAATCTGACAATCCGGAGGTGGGTGATGAATGCGGAAGTATCGCTGACCTGATGGAGCGAGGGAAGTCCGGCGTCCCGCTGGGACTCGCCGATGCCTCCCTGGTTTATGCCGAAAGCTCCTTAAACGTGAGTAGTTGATCCCGGTAGTACTCGTATTGCTTCCGGCGAGCTTCAATCTCGGCAGGCAGACCGGAGGCGAGGTCGTTCACGAGTGCATCAAACTTGTCGAGAATATTTACGATGCGCTGCTGTTCTTCGAGGGGAGGGATGGGGATTGGGAAGTTCTTAATCTTTCTCGCGTTGAGATTATTTTGAGAACCTTCACCTAGGTTTTTCAAAATAAAGTATTGTTTAGCAATCCAGTGATAGACGTATCGATAGTGTGCGATATTACTATCCACAGTTATGTTGCAGCATGCTTGATTGGTGGTCAGTGGAATCTTGTTAACTGCGACTTTCGCTGCTGTAGCACCGTACATCGCCACAATTACGGAGTTTTCTGGGACCCATTTCGCAGAAGATGAATTGAGGCCTGCCTCAGTAATTGATACTGAGGTTTTATAGACGTCCCTGTAGTCGATGTCTTGGGTACGTAACCACGGGATTGAGCCGTTGTAAAACTCTTTTGTCCCGGACCGAGGTGTACCACCAGAGGAAACACGTTGGGCTACTTCGTTCAAGGTCACCCACCGGACTCTCTCGCTCTCGGTAAATGTCAGCAGTTGGTCACGATAAAATTCATACTGCTTTTTCCTTGCTTCCAGCTCCGCTTCCAGCTCCGCTTCCAGCTCCGCTTCCAGCGATTGGAAGGTATCGAGAATTTTTACAATTTCTTGTTGTATCTCAATCGGAGGGCATGGTGTCATCACTTTTGACATTGCTGCTGAAGAAATACGACGAACTTTTGTTCCGGTAATCCAGCGTTCGATTGATCGATGGAAAAGTGAACTATTAAAGAAGTATGAAACAAACTTTGGATTCATACTGTGTCGGAAGATATAACCGTCTCCGCTTGTAACAATCTCCTCAGTGCCCAGCCAAGCCGTGGCTTTGCCCAAATCTTCATCGTTTTCAGAAGTGGTAGCGATAAAAACGTCACCAGGCAGCATCTTCCGCTTCTTCGCAGCGAAGTCATCGCTGACAAATGACTTAGTTTCCGTAGCCCAGATTCCGTAGTGGGTATAAATCTGGCCGTAGTGAATACAGCCGACACCGCTTTCGGTGAAGTCTTTCTTCTGGAGTCCGCCACCACGACTGAAAGTGCCAACCTCGCCCAGCGGTTTGTACTCCACACCATCCGGGCAGAGTTCCTCGATGAGTTTTTCGATCTGGTTCACTTCTGCTCCTTCGGTGGTTGCTGGATCTGCTTCTGAACTGCAGTGATTTCCTTGAGATAGTCCCGTTCCACACCACTCGGTTGGGCATCCATCACAGTTTTGTACTTCTCGTATTCCTCATGGGCCTTCTGTACCGCTTGGCGGTGGGAAACCGTTCCTGCTCCCTCCAAGGATTTACCGCCCATGGCCGCAATCATTGTGGTGAGGTGATCCATCCAGTCCGCCATATACGTCGGCTGGTGCATCTGGGCACGGAACTCTGCCGCATCGAAGTAGGCAGAAACTAAGGTATTTAGGCGTTTTAGCTCGTCCTCGGCAAGGTAATTCTTGGCGATCTCCACCTCGGCCTTGGTGATGCGTTCGCCCTTCCAATTGGTCAACCCCATGTTTGGCTTTGTGGCATCCGAACGCTCGAAAACCACCTCGGCTGCCGTGTGGCCGTGAGCACCAAAATGAAGCTTATTTTGGACCGTGGCAAAGAACTGCTTACTCACAGCGGCCCGTGGATCGTAATCCACGCTGGTGGCGTACAAATCTAGAACCTGGCGATGAATGACCTTCTCACTAGAGCGAATATCGCGGATACGCTCCAGCAATTCACGCCAATACGTTCCGCCGCCGCCTTCTTTCAGCCGCTCATCATCCATGGCGAAGCCCTTGATCAGGTATTCGCGCAAGACACCTAGCGCCCACTGTCGGAACTGAGTACCGCGCAGGGACCTCACTCGGTAGCCCACGGAGATAATCACGTCGAGGTTGTAGTGTTCCCGTTCGCGCGAAACTTCCCTTGAGCCTTCGAGTTGAACTGTTCGGAATTTCCGAACAGTTGCCTCTGACCTGGGAAGCTCGCCTTCCGCAAACACATTCCTAATGTGCTCGGAGACGTTCGCCTTCGACGACTGAAACAGCTCCACCATTTGGGCCTGGGTGAGCCAGACGGTTTCGTCGACAAGCCGTACCTCAATGCGAGTAGCGCCGTCGTCCGTGCGGAACATCACCAGCTCGCCCGCAGACGCCATGCTCATGTCGCCGTTCGTGTCAGACATCGGTGCGGGTTCCCTCAAGATCTGCCACAATCTCATCGATTGCCTCGCGCAGCTGGCGCTGGCGCTCCACGATGCCAACAATCTGCTTATTCAGCTCTACGATGTCAATGACCTCGCGGGTGTCCTCGGGCTCGACATAGGAGGAAACTGCGATGTTGTAGTCGTTATCCGCAATCTCCTCAGCGGGCACCAGCTTGGTGAAATACTCCACATCCTCTCGGGCAGTGAAGGCATCCAGAATCTTCTTCTGGTTCTTGTCATTCAGTCGGTTCTTGTTGCCACTGCGCTCAAACTCTGCGGAGGCATCAATGAAGAGAACCGAATTGTCCTTCTTCGACTTCTTCAACACGATGATGCAGGTCGCGATGGTGGTGCCGAAGAAAAGATCCGGCGGCAGCTGAATAACCGTATCGACATAGTTGTTATCCACCAGGTACTTGCGAATCTTCTTCTCCGCGCCGCCACGGTAAAGCACACCGGGGAACTCAACAATTGCGGCTGTGCCATTCGTCGCAAGCCACGAGAGAATATGCATCGTGAAAGCCAAGTCAGCCTTTGACTTCGGCGCAAGGACGCCTGCCGGTGCGTAGCGCGGATCGTTAATCAGCAGAGGATTGTTATCGCCCTCCCACTTGATGGAGTAGGGCGGGTTGGACACGATTGCCTCAAACGGCTGGTTATCCCAGTGCGCAGGTTCAGTGAGTGTATTGCCCAGCGCAATGTCGAAATTGTCGAAGTTCACATCGTGCAAAAACATGTTGATGCGCGCAAGGTTATACGTGGTCAGGTTGATTTCCTGGCCGTAGTAGCCCTCGCGGACGCCGCCTTCGCCAAGCACTTTCTTGAACTTCAACAGCAGCGAACCGGAGCCAACAGCCGGGTCGTACACCCTGTTCACGCTATCCTTGCCCACCACAGTGATCCGGGTCAGCAGCTCAGAGACCTCCTGCGGCGTGTAGTACTCGCCACCGGACTTGCCTGCCTGAGAGGCATACATGCCCATCAAGTACTCGTAGGCATCGCCGAATAGGTCGATGGAGTTGTCATCGGCTTTAACGGTGAGAGGCATATTGCCGATGTGCCTCATCAGATCGTAAATCTTGTTATTGCGTTCGATGACCGAGTTGCCAAGCTTGTTGCTGTCTAGGTTGATGTCGTCGAAAAGCCCTTGAAGATCGCTTTCGCTAGCGGTGCCTTTTGCAGATGCTTCGATATTTTTGAATACCTGCTGCAGTCGTTCATTGAGGTTCTCGCGGTAGTGCTCGTCAGCCGCCTGCTTGCAGACGTTGGTAAACAACTCAGAGGGCACAATGAAGTAGCCCTTTTCCTCGACAATGCTGGCCCGGCCCCACTCGGCATCCTCGTCAGAAAGGGAAGCGTAGTCCGCGTCCTCATTTCCAGCGGCACGTTCGCCGTCATCGATGTACTCGGTGAGCTTCTCCGAGATAAAGCGGTAGAACATCATGCCGAGCACATAAGACTTAAAATCCCAACCATCCACGCTGCCACGCAAGTCGTTGGCGATGTTCCAAATAGTCCTGTGCAGCTGTGCCCGGTCTGCGTCACTCATAGTGAAAATCCCCGCTCAATCAGTAAAAATGCTTGAGTTTCCAGTCTAGTGGCAGACGATACGAAGTCAGGGGAGCACGCTCCGGGAGAAACTGACCCCCTACCGCTTCCGCAGCACCAGCACCAGGTTCGACACCGCGAACTCGCGCAGCCCCGGCACGTGCACCATCCACCAGGCCCACCACGGGTGGTAACGCGGAAACGCGGCTAGCAGTTCACAGTCGCCAGCCTCCGCCGCAGCGCGCGCCCACTTCAACCCTTCACCGCAACCGACCTTGAACAGGGACTCGCCAAAGTAGTTCTTCGGTCGCTTGCCGTGCTTCTTCTCATACATGCGCCGCGCGCGTTCGCCGCCCAGGTAATGTGTCATCCCCATCTCGTGACCACCGAATGGGCCGTACCAAATGGTGTAGGAGTAGACGACCAGCCCGCCCGGCTTGGTCACACGCAGCATTTCCTCGCCCATCGTCCATGGCTCGGGCACATGCTCGGCAACGTTCGATGAGTATGTCAGGTCAAAAGCATCATCGCGAAACGGCAGTTCCAGCCCCGATCCGCGTACCGACGACTCCAGCTTGATACCCGCCGCCGCCATCTCGCCCACATCGGGTTCGCAGGTGTAATATTCCACGCCACGCTGGGCAAATGCTCGGCCAAAGTACCCAGGGCCGCCGCCGACATCAAGGATGCGCTTGCCACTCAGTGCGGTATTCGTCGTAACGCTTGACGACGTGCCCCCTGTGTCCGTCGACCCCGCCGCACCATCCGCCCCAGCTGCGATGCCTTCCAACAGGCCGATGGTGTCCTCAGCCAGGTGCCCGTAGAAGATATCGGGATCGGTTTGCTCGTATTTGAAGTCGTTGAGCAGCCCGAATGAGCGCGACAGCGTAGCAAAGCTGCGCAGCTCTTTCAGAGCGGGCGGGACGATAAAAGCGGGAAAGCGAAAGCTGGTCACGTCAAACAATCTAATGGACTGGTTGGGTTTGGGAGTATGGATTTGAGCTAAAGCGGCAACGAAAGCCGCGCCGAGCGTTAGGCTCATATTGTTATGAAAATCTTACTGTTGTGTTGGCGCGACACTGGCCATCCCGAAGGTGGAGGTAGTGAGCGCTATTTGGAGCGCGTCGCAGGTTACCTTGCCGACCAAGGCCATACTGTGGTGTTCCGCACGGCCAACTACCCAGGCGCACCAGCCCTTTCGCGTCGTGATGGCGTGACTTTCTCCCGCGCTGGTGGAAACTTCTCCGTCTACGTGCGCTCCTGGACCGCGATGCTGGGTGCGCGATTTGGCGTGGGCCCAATTGCCAAGGTGCTCGGCGGCAAGCCGGATGTCGTGGTCGATACCCAAAACGGTGTCCCCTTCTTCGCGCGGATTTTCTCCGGCGCACCGACGGTGCTGCTAACACATCACTGCCACCGCGAACAGTGGCCAGTGGCAGGGCCGATTATTAGCAAGCTTGGGTGGTTCATCGAGTCGCGTCTGTCGCCGATGATTCACCGCCGCTGCCGCTACATCACAGTTTCCGAGCCAAGTGCCGCTGAACTGGTAGAACTCGGAGTGTCGCCGGGGCGCATCGCGGTAATCCGCAATGGTGTGGACCCGATTCCGGAGGAGTTGCAGTCGACCGAAATCATGGCGGACCTATCCGAGTGCGACGGTCCAGCACCGCATTTGGTGACGCTGTCGCGATTGGTTCCGCATAAGCAGATTGAGCACGCCATCGATGTGCTTGCAGATCTTGTACAAGATCGTCCAGGTGCGATTCTCGATGTTATTGGCTCGGGATGGTGGCACGACAACCTCGTGGAATATGCCCGCGACAAGGGCGTTTCGGACCACGCCGTCTTCCACGGGCAGGTCACCGAGGCGGATAAACACCGCATCCTCTCCAAGGCGTGTCTGCACCTGATGCCTTCGCGCAAGGAGGGCTGGGGGCTCGCCGTCATCGAATCAGCGCAGCACGGCGTGCCGACGGTCGGTTACCGCTCCTCGGCGGGCTTGCGCGATTCGGTCAACGACGGCGAAACTGGCCTGCTGGCCAGCGATGAAGCTGACCTGATTGCCAAGACACGACAGATTCTCGATAACGGCGAACTGCATCGCGCAATGTCCAAGGCCTGCGTCGCCCGTGCCGCGGAATTTGGTTGGGACAAGACCGGTGAGGCAGTTCTGAATGTCTTGGAAAACCCAACACTGGATAAGTTGCTACCTGCGGCGGGGCAGTAGCGCTTCCATTACTCCAGTCAGTAGCCCCGCCAGCAGCCCAGCGATTAGGCAAAGAGTCCAGATTCCAAAGGCTGTCCACGCAGCTGCATAGGCCCCCTGGCTTGGTTGTGTGGCCGGCTCGATAACGCCGGGGACATGGTATAGCTGCAGGTCAGGTGTTTCATAGACGGGGTCTAACGCTGCCACAATGTCAGCGGAGTCGCCGAAGTTGCCGGGCGAATTCTCCACTAGGACCCAGCCAACGCCTTGGTCTCGAAGACTCTGGAGCGCAGACTCAAGCTCCTCGTGTCTCTTCGCACCACCGAGCAGCGTGCGCTCAACGGTTGTGGCTCCCTCGCCAGACACCGACTGCCCAGAGACAATCAGTTCGCCAGAGCTCACCACCGGAGCGGGCAAAATCTTCGTAGCCGGGTCGAGGACAGGACGCCCATTAATAATGCGGTAAGAACCGGCAGGTAGAACCGCAACGCGATCGTCGTCAAGCGCGACCACACCGGAAACCGCCGACCATCCTTCCCATGACGGAATGGGGCGGAGTGGAGCGACATCGGCGGGCAGCGTGGGGACAGCGGCGATGATGATGAGCGCGCTGACGCCAGTAGCCAACCACTGGCCGATGTTGGCGGTGGTCCCGCGAGCGCGGCGTGCCAGGTATTCCGCACCGCTTGCGGCGAGGATGACATAGGCGGGGACGGCGAGCGCGATCCACTTTTGCGTATCACGAAGCAGGCCCGCGCCCGGGATGTGCTCCAGCGCCCAACCCATCATCAAAATGCCCGGCGTTGTTGCGGCGAGAGCGACGAGCATGATGGCCGTGGCGCCAGTGATAATCAGCCCCCGCCAGCGCTCTTGCGAATGCCAGGCACGACGGAATCCCAGACCCATAAGCACCAGGAGTGCCAGCACCATAATCGCCGAAAAACCAACCTCGCGCGTCAGTGGCACAGCCTGCTTATTCCAGATGCCACCCAATCCCAACAGGCTGCCGAGCGTGCCGACGTGTGCCTCTGCTCTGGCCGCAAATGCGGCAGCGCCAGCCGCATCGGAGGACCCAGCTGCACTCGGGTTCAGCAAAGATGCCACTAGCCACGGTGAACTGACCGCTACTGTTGTGGCCACAATCCAAGCGCGGTCGCGGTTATTGCGAGCGGTAACAATGCCGGTGATACCAGCCAAAAGGGCACCGGTCGGCGTGAGACCCGCAGCGGCAATTGCGCTGGTGCGCCACAAGGCACTACCCATCTGCGTTGCCAGAACAACTGCCGGAAGCAGCAATACGGCGATGACCAGTGACCACTGTCCCTGGAGCAAACGCTCGACCACAAACGGGTTCCAGAGCAGCATCGTCGGTGCAATCAGCTGGCTGGCCAAGCTCGGAGTCATGGGTACAAGGCCCGCACCGGATGCGCTACTGGTGCCCGAGCCGTGGCGAGTGAACCTGCGGGCGAGCTCAGCAGCTGCAAGACCACCAATCAAACAGGCGCCCACCATGCCGAAGCGCACCCAATGGCTGGCATCCACAAAGTAGCCCAGTGCCCACAGTGCGGTGTCCTGCGGAACAGCTCGTGCCGCAGCGGGGCCGAGTCCCAGGGCCGCGTCGGTAAGCGGTGGGTGATTGGGGATGACCATGTCGCGCAGCAGAAACATCGGTGCCCCAAAGCGACCATCGGCCGGGGCCTTGTGGGGCACAAAGAGCGGCCAGCACACGGCAGCGGTCAGCAGGAGAATCCACGACAACACAAAAACCCAGGCGACTCGCTCCGAATGAGAGCGAGCCGACTGGGTCAGAGTAGTGCGGAAACGTTGTGTCACGTGCCCTATATTAAATTATTTTTCGCTTTCCTCAGTGAAACTTAGGGTAAGCGAGAGCCTGTGGCACCGTAGTTTGGCGTCTTAGGCGGACTTGCTGCGAACACGGAAGCCAATCACGATGAGAACCAGGCCGAGGATACCGAGGATCCACGGTGCGACAGTGCCGCCGATAGTCAGCGACTTACGTGCTTCCTTAGCGCGGTCCATCTGGCGGCCCTTGGAGCCTTCGTCCCACTGAGCGGTGTACTTCATCGCGGTACGGTTCTGCTCCTTGGCTTCCTTTTCACGGCCAGCCTTGGAAGCAATTTCTTCAGCTTCCTTGTCGTCCTTGGCGTAGAACATGAACATCTCTTCAGTACCGTTGACGATCACGCCAGAAGTCGGCTCGACGCGGACAGTACGGACGTTGGTGTAGTAACGATCCAGCTCGACGTCGTCGTCACCCTCCAGGCCCCACTTGTGAGCCGGGAAGCTCAGGCGCATGGAAGCCAGCGAGGACTTGTCAGCCTCGGTGAGCTTGCGGCCGTCGCGAGTGAAGTGCTCGGTCAGGGACTCGTAGAGGTTCTGCGGCGGAATGGTCATGGAGTACTTGTAGACCTTGACGCCATCCTGAGTTTCCTCACCGACAAAGTCAATCTCGAAGTTACGCATCGCCTGGACGTCGTAGTACGGGTAGGACTTCTTCTCAGCACCAAACGGGAACTGGTACTGGATGCCCGGACGGGTGAACGTCGGCGGCTTGGTGTCCGAACCACCCTGCGGTGCGTTAATAGCAACGCTGGAGATCGGGTCATCTACCGGGTACGCAGTGCTGCGGTCAACAGTGATGCGGTCGAGGGTCGCATTGATGAGGTTCTTCGGCTCTTCGCGGTCATCGCGCAGCAGAGTGGTACCGACCTGGAGAGTTGCAATCTTGTCGTCAGCCGGCTCCTCAATCTCAACGTGGCGCTTCGACTGCATCGGAGTCTTGTCGTTGATGAAGCAGTGGACCGGGAGATCGCGCTTCTCTTCGTCCGTCTCTGCCTTGCAGCGCGGGTCATTCTTGCGGTTTGGCGTTGGCTCATTCTTGCCCAGCTGGCTGGAGTCCAACAGAGTGCCGTCGCGCACCTCCGTGATGGTATCGCTCACAGTGTCAAGTGGGATGACCCGGAGGCGAGGCACCAGGAAGGTTGGCAGAAGGACGGCAATGACAATCAATGCAGCACCGATAATAATCAGTGCATGTCCGAGAGTTCTCTTCATCAGCGGATAGTCCTTTAACTGTACGTAACTTTCTGCTGCAAAACCTAGCAGGAAGTTAGGAGTTATGTGGTGTGTTTTTTAAAAATAACTTGTCGGGAAAACAAAAGAGTTTTGGAAAAACCGGCCTGAACAGGACTTATTTCATAATAAAATACAAGTGATTTTACTCATTCCGGTATCCGTGTAAGAAAGTACTATGACGTCCAAGGCATATGCGGCAGCGCCAAACGCTGGGCAAGACACAGTGTCGAGCTCTGTGCCGAACTCTACGCCGAACACTGTATCCAGCTCGGGATCCAGCACTGCATCGAGCTCTGCCACCACATTCCGCCCAGGCTTCCTGCCTTCGCTGGAGGGCCTGCGAGCTGTGGCTTCGATGGGCATCATCGGCACGCACGTCGCATTCCAGACCGGGCATGATGTGGGAGCCCTGTGGGAGCGCATCCTCGGCCGCTTCGACTTCTTCGTGGCCGTTTTCTTCGTGCTGTCCGGATTCCTGTTGTGGCGTTCTCACCGCTCGGGTTACGGCGGAATTCCCCGTCGTAAAGCATTGTCCGATGCCGACGGCGGACGGAAGAAGAGCTGGGCGAAGTACTACAAGAAGCGCGTCGCGCGCATTATGCCCGCGTACTGGGTGCTAGTGCTTATTGTGCTCATCGCACTGCCGGTGGGGCGCGGCGCGGATCTCAAGATTTGGCTAACAAATCTGACGCTGACACAGGTGTATTTCTCCGGCTCGCTGCACGGTGGGTTGACGCACCTGTGGTCGTTGTCGGTGGAGGTCGCGTTCTACATCTCGCTGCCGCTGTTTGCCATTGGGCTTAGCCGGTTGGACCCGCATCGCCAGCAGGGGCGCCGCATAGTGGCAATTTCCCTGCTTGCGATTTTGAGCTTCGGCTGGCCCTACCTGCCACTGCCGTACCCAGAAGGCGTTAACCCGCATATTCAGCCGATTGCCTACTTTTCCTGGTTCGCAGCTGGCATGATTCTCGCCGAGCTGGAATCGCTCCAGGGCGTCGATACCGATGCCGCCCGCGCGAAGGTGGAGACCATGCAGCGCTGGGCACGCCGCCGTTCGCTGTGGCTGGCGATCGCCGTTGGTGCGCTGGTTCTGGCTTCCTACCTGGGTCCCGAAGGGCTAGTCGAGCTCACCAACTGGGAATTCACCCGCCGCCTGCTGTGCGGTCTGGTCTTCGGTGCCGCCATCATCGGCCCCTGGACGATAGCGCCGGAGTCTCGCTTCCTTGAACACCCCATCATGCAGGCGCTAGGGCGCTGGTCGTACGGTATCTTCCTCTGGCACGTGGCGATGCTCTCCATTGCATTCCCGCTGCTTGGCGTGAAGCTGTTCACCGGACATCTGCTCAGTGTCACCATTGTCACGGTCGCACTGTCGATTCCGGTGGCCGCCGCCTCCTACGCGCTCGTCGAGGAACCTGCCCGCCGCTTCTTCGCACGCGTCTGGGTCAACCGCTAACGGCTTTTAATCAGCGGTGTTGTCGGTGTCGCTAGCATCTCTGTCGGTGTCGTCATCAGCACCGCTACCGGAAAGCATCGAGCAGCACGCCACGATTGTCAGCGCCGCCGTCAGCAGTAACTGAAGCGGCCAGCCGGCACCGGCGTAGTCATCCTTTGGCCATGGGTTCGCCGCCAGCACCAAGCCCGCAATCGACATCGTCGCAGCAAGCGCCACAATTAGTGCGTTTCGCACGTTCAGCCATGGCTTGACGACGTCCCCACGCTTCCGTGCCCAGAAAACCGCACCAAGGGTAGCGGCAACCACCACGAGGGCAACGACCACGCCAGGCCAGCTGGATACCAGCGTCACTGTCGCGGCAGCCGCAACACCAATAGCCGCCCGCGGCAAGTCATTGCTCAGCGAAGATGCGGGAATCGGGGTGGTGAGAGCGAAGCGTCGCCAAGCGAAAGCCAGCCCCACAGCGACCAGTGCGTACACGGCTGCGAGTGCGCCGCCTGCGAGGATGCCCGTACGCCAGGTCTGCTGCGGTGGATAGGTCAGCTCGACCGCACCACCAATTCCAGCCGGAATCGTCCAACCCTGCTGCCAACCAGAGACCGTTACCGGCTTCATGGCGGCACCTCCGACACGAAGCTCGTGGCCAGCATTGACAGAGATTGGCAACCACACGATGCGATCGTGGTCGGCAGCGTCAATAGGATTGTTCAGGTCGATTGACGTGACTTTCTGCTGCTCAGCTGACGGCGCGAAGTAGTCAGTCGAGGTGAGCGATACCCAATCGGACTTGGCATCGATGCGCCATGGACCCGGCGAGAGCTCAATCTCTTCACCACAGGTCAGCTCACGGTGATCAGAACCGTCACCTCGCTGGAGGCTGGCCCACGGGTCTCCGATGCTGCTGCGACAGGTATCAGCATCGACCTTCACCTTTACCGGCTTCGGAACGGTGAACAGGCGCACCAGCGTGCCCTCGTGAATCTCCTGGCCGAAGACCCAACGCTGAGCCAGCGACGAGGAATTCGGCACCACCGGGACACGAACCGGGGTGAGGTCCTCCGCTATATCCTCGGCGGAAAGTTCCGCCTCTCCATTGGAATCGGGGTTGCTGGATTCGAATGCGTCGAAGCCAGTGTCCCGCTTTGGAATCACCAGTCCTAGCTCGGAGATAGCAAAGCCTACAGGAGCAATCTTTGCTGTGATGCGCACAGATGTGGTCTTGCCGCCGGGCAGCGGAATGTGGGTCGTCTCACCCGGGACCAACTGTACGGAGCTGGAAGCCGTATCGGTCTGGATGCGCAGTTGCGCCGGAACGCGAGCACCGGTCAGGCTGAGCACTGCGTTATCGGTCGGTTCCTTCCACGACAGCTTGACCCACTCAGCCTGACTCTTGCCTGCCAGGGGTTCCCACCAGGTAGAGGTGTCGCCGTCGAGCATTGCGTTGACCGAGTGGTCAGCCGATGCACCACCGACGTTGTATGGCTCAGAGGCCGACGATGAAACCTCAATTGTGGCGCGACCCGTTGCTGTCTGCGTCAGTGGCAGTCCCGCGACGGGGTAGTCCGGAACGAGGTTGCGGACATATGAGTCCTCGTCTTCGGCCAGGATTGCCGACTCCGCTCCGACGACTTCACCATAGTTGCGGCCGCGGCGTGCGGGAGTGTCGGTGACAGTGCCGGCGTTCTTACCGGACAGGATGCGCACCGGGGCATCGGAATCGACCTCATCAAGCCGCGGGAGCACTTCAGGACCACCGGCGACCAGCGGCACCTGTGTAGTGTCCACCAACCGCGGCGAAAGGGCGTGATTGCGCAGCTCCTTCGGGCCCGCGCCCCAAATCTGGATAGCGGTATGGCCGTCCTCGTCCGTGAACTCCGCCACCTTTTCCATGGTCGGGGAGTCCTGCAGCGTGGAGGTGATGGCGCGCGGCGAATCGCCCCTCGAGGTAACTCTCAAGTCGTGGCGGACCAGCACATAGCCGATGCCATTGTTGCGCAGGGTGGCATCCAGTGCCGGTACCTCGCGGCCCCGAGTCAGCGAATTGCGCAGACCATCGAGGCCGCGAATCGCCTCTGGGGGTACTAGCGGCACGGTATCGCGGACGGCCCAGGGCACGTCGGCAAGCGGCTGGAGCGGTTCGTCGCGAGTATTGCCCCATGTCTGATCAGCAAACGGAGATGACGGCATCACCAGCGTGCGGGTGTCCTCGCCCTGCTCATTCAGCCAGTCGGCCGCTTCGTGCCAGTAGCCCGGAACCTCGGAAAAACCGCCTGCCGGAGCGAGACGGGCGCTCCACGCAGGTGCGGTGGCACTGGCGATAACCACCAGAACCAGCATCGATGCGATAGCGCGCGGGTGCTTCTCAGGGTGCAGCCACTGCTGCCAGCCAGTGGTTGCTGAATCGCTCGCCGTCTCGTTCTTGTGCTCGTTCGCCGGCTCTCGCCACGGCCATGGCAGCTGGGCTGTCGCATGAGCGAAGCCGATAACAAGTGGCAGGCGCACAATTGTGTCGAATTTGTGCAGGTTGCGTACTGCTGCGAGCGTGGAATCGAGCACCTCTCGAGCCGATTCCCACACCAGCCCGAATGGCTCCGTCCAGGCCGCCACGATGACAAGCCCGATCAGCAGCATCATCAGCCACATCCGACGCAGCGGCAGTGAGCGCATGACCAAGCCAAGCAGACCAATCGCCGCCACAGCCAGAGTGGCGTAAATGAGGATGGGCTCCGCGACCAGAGCATTTCCGCCGACTCGCTCGAAAGAGACAAACGGGGTCCACGAAGTGGAGCCGCGGAGCGTCTCGCCGAGACTCAACCAACGAGTGGTCACGCCGGAGGACTCGATGTAGTCCGTAAACGGTGGCGAGTACTTGCCCAGCAGTAGTAGCGGCACGATCCACCACATGCTGACCGCTGCACACGCAGCCAGCCAACCGCCGAGCATCGCCCACGCACGCCCGCGGCGAGGCCCCGTAAAAGCGAAGAAGATCAGCATCAGACCTGCGGGGATGCAAGCCGCAGCTGTACTGACCGCATTGACCGCGCCAGTGCACAGTACCGCTAGACCGGACAGCAATACGGCACGGGCAGTCGCACGCCAGGGCAGTTCCTCGCGCCGGGCCGCGACCCGCAGGAGCGGAAGCAGAATCCACGGTGCCAGCGCTACGGGCCAGGTCTCGGACGAAATCGCGCCCAACGTCGTAATCACGCGCGGCGACAACGCGTACAACAACGCCGCCAGTACGCGAGAGGTATGCGTGCCGACGCCTATAGCTTCGGCCACGCGATATGCGCCGGTAAAAGCCAAGCAGAGAGTAAGGCTCCACCACAGCGCCTGGATGATCCAGCCGGGCGCTAGGACATCGGGCAGCAAGCTGAACAGCGCGAAGAATGCGCCCTGTGGAAAGAGATAGCCATATGCCTGGTTTTGGAGCTGTCCCAGTGGCATGGTGTCTGACCACATGTTGAGCGAGGCGGACAAAAACCCGATGGGGTCTTCTGTCAGGTCGTGCTTTGTGTCAGCGACAGTCTTGCCGGGGGACTGGATGAATGCCAGCAGGCACAGCAAAACCCACCAAGGTACAAGCACGCGCTTACGCGCTCGAACAAAGGTGGGCATAGCGTTAAAGGAGGGTTAGCGTTAAGGGCTTAACGCTGACCGTACTCGACACCGCCAAGCAGAGCGTCATCGGTGGAAACAGCCTGTGCTTCCGGAATTCGGTCTTCGGTCAGAGCCTGGCCGATGCCGAAGATAGCGGCACCACCGAGAAGGGCGCCAATGAGCGCCGAGGCCAGGGCAGGGCCAACGCTACGACGCTGCTCGGAATCAGTTTCGTATGCCATGTTGAGGACTCCTCGTGTGCATTAAGTCAATACTGTTTATAAAACTACACTCTGTGACATCTGTAAACCAGTGGAACAGCTGGGAATCTCTCCCTGCCTTGAATTTTGGGTGGTTTCAGCGGTCATTGAGTTTTCTTAGTTGAGAGATTAACCCATTTTCTATCAGCTAAGTAAGTTTTTAAAAATTTTCTAGAAATTATTCCTTTTCCCCCGGAACGACAAGGACCGGGCGGCCAGCATTCTTCAGCAACGCGTCAGAGGTCGAGGCGGTAAACAGACCACGCAAACCAGTCACACCGCGAGTGCCGGAGATAATCACGCCCGCATCGAGGTCGTGAGCTGCATCGACGATGGCCGACCAGATAGTAGTTTCGGTCTCTACCAAGTAAGGCTCGGCGACGAAGCCGGCCTCAGCGGCAATCTGCACACCCTCACGGCAAATACGAACAGCCTCGTCGTGTGCCGGATCGCCGTCTTCAGTAGTGGCATCCCAGTCGGGCTGCATCATGCCGGAGGCGCCAGCAGTGCGAGCAGCAGCACGCTGTAGAGGCTCCCAGGCAGTCAGAATGTAGGCCTTCTTAACGCGCAGCAGTTTTCCGGCGTAGGCCAGCGCCCGCTTGGCTTCGTCGGAGCCGTCATAGGCAATGAGCATGGAATCAGAAATCGGTTCAACCATTTTCAGTTCAATCCTTACGTCAGAGATAGCCGAAAGACTGTCAATAGATACAGAAAAAGAGATGTCGCTGTAGTCCAGGATAGGACAACAGCGACATCGAGTACGTCAATCTTTAAAGCTACTCCGAACGAGCGGCTTGAATCAGATAGAGAGTCATTAACAGAAAGCGGTAACGTCCACTGTTATGGCAGCAGAACAAAATCCAGGGCAACCTCAATCAAAAGTTCCTGGGTCCTCGAAGAACGCCATTGCACTCGGCGTCCCCGTCCTTGTCATAGCCGTAATCGTTGCGGCGCTGAACTTGCGACCGAGTATCGCGTCGATCGGTCCGGTGCTCGATCAGCTCCTCTCCGACCTCGGCGCATCCTCCGCCTTTGGTGGTCTGATTACGGCCATTCCGGGGCTCGCGTTTTTCGCGATTGGGTTGTCCGCGGTGTCCGTCGGCAAGCGCATGGGTTTAAGCGGCGCACTCACACTGTCTGCAGCGTTGCTATTCGTCGGTCTTGCGGTGCGCCCGTGGGTGAGCAGCATCTGGCTATTCCTGTTGTTTACTGCGTTGTCGGTTGCTGGCATTGCGCTGGGAAATGTGCTGCTACCTGCGTGGATTAAGGTGCACGGCGGTCGCCATACGGTCGTGCTGATGATGCTGTACTCCAGCATGCTCGCCCTCGGCGGTGGACTGGGGCCGGCGACGGCATTTTTGATTAGCGATTCTCCCGAGACATCTGCAGGTGGTATCGAAATGTGGCGCTGGGCGCTTGCCGCATGGGCAATCACCGCCCTGGTGCAGCTCGTCGTGTGGTTGCCGCTGCGTGCACGCATCGGATTCGACTACCCGAAGGCGCCGGTCAGTGCCTCGGCAAGCACACCAATCTGGAAGTCACCGACAGCCATTGCACTGGCAGTTTTCTTCGGCGTGCAGTCGATGAACGCCTACGTGCTCATGGGCTGGATGCCGAAAATGCTTATCGACGCAGGTATCAGCGTAAACATAGCCACTGCAGCGTCCATGATTGTTCAAGGGTTGGGCATCATCGGCGGGCTGCTGATGCCGCCGCTGATTGCACGGCTCCGCACCATGTCCTACGTTGCCTTTGGTCTCGGCTGCCTTTTCTTCCTCGGTTATGTGTTGATGATTTTGATTGACCAGCGGGGAACGGCGGAAACTGGTGCTGGATACGCGATTGGGGCTGCGTTCCTGCTGGGTGTGGGTGGTTTTTGTTTCCCCATGGCCATCGCACTGATTCCGGGCCGCACGCGCAGCCACGAGCTGACCGCGCGACTGTCCGGCTTCGTGCAGCCAATCGGCTACATCTTCTCCGCAGTCGGCCCCTTCCTGGTAGGCGTGGCCGCCGGAACCGCGGAAACATGGACACCGATTCTGGTCGTGCTGCTTGGCACCACGGTGGTGCTAGCAGTGCTTGGGTTGATTGTCGGTCGGCCAACGTACATTGATGACGAACTGGCCGACCGTGGTATCGGCGAAAAGAAGCCGGGACGTATTCAGCTCGACTGAATTTAGGGGAGTTAGCTCCACTGTATTTGGACACGGGCCAACTTAGCTTTGAAACTATGACAAAGAAAAAGAATTTAATCGCGCTGGCCTGGAGTTTTATTCTCGGACTGCTGTTCATTCCGGGATTGATTGTCTCCGCTTTTCTTCTGCCCTGGATTCCGCTCATTGGCCGCGGTGCCGATTGGCTCTCCCGGTGGGCAGCATCGTGGTCCGGCACCCCAATCGCCAACCGCGTGACCAATCGCTGGTTCGACATCCGCAACTTCGTCAACCTGCTTGTCCAGTTGGCCATTGGCTTTGTCACCTTCATAGCGTGGGTCGGCGGCGGGTTCACTGTCGGAGTGCTCTTCGCTGCACCATTCCTGGTTGATGAAGTGCAGTTTTTCAGCTGGACTCTGACTGACCCCACACAGAAAATCGGGGTTGCCTGGGTTTTCGCCATCGTCTTTTTGGTGCTGACCATCGCCATCAACCTCGGTGCCGGCCTGCTGTCCATTTGGCTCTCTCGCGTCATCCTCGCACCATCCAGTGAGGAAGTCAGCCAGTCCCGCGATGTGCTCATCGACTCTTTCTCAGGCGAGCGCCGTCGCATTGAGCGCGAGCTTCACGACGGTCCGCAGCAACACCTGACCGCCTTGAAACTCAACATCGCTGCTGCTCGCATGGGTAAGACTGAAGAAGAAGTAGCCGAGGCGCTCTCCGCCGCCGACCGCAATGCAACGCAGGCTCTTGCGCAGCTGCGCTCCGTGGTGCTTGGCATTGCCCCGCCAGTGCTTTTCGAAAATGGCCTAGTCGCAGCAGTAGAGGAATTGGCAGCGCACTCTGGCATGGAGGTTTCTGTTCGTGAGGACGGTGTCTCCGACTTCGGCCCGATTGATGAAACCACAGCGCTGCTCGCTTACCACAGCGCAGCGGAGGGGCTGACCAACGCCACCAAGCACGGTCATGCCGATCGAGCTGATATCACTCTCGCGGTTCAGACTCCGAAGAAGGCGCTCGTGTCCCATCTGGGTACGCTTACGGTCACTGTGCGCGACAATGGCGAAGGCCTGGAAAAACCAACGAGTGCAGACGCTGTAGACGTCGTAAAGCATGACAGTGGAACCGGCATTGCGGGCCTGCGCGAACGGGCGGCAGCGCTCGGTGGAACCGTGGAACTCACCAACGCCGACGGTGGAGCCCAATTGCTGCTGGAACTGCCGATTCGCCAAGGAAGGACGCGATGAAAATACTGCTGGCAGAGGACTCCGTACTCCTGCGCGAGGGGCTGACCGGCCTGCTGCGGGCACTGGGGCACGAGGTCGTCGCCGTCGGCGATGCTGATCAGCTGCTCGCCAACGCCGAAGGGCAGGCGTTCGATGTTATCGTCACCGATGTTCGGATGCCGCCGAACATGCGTGACGACGGACTGCTCGCGGTCTCCACGCTTCGCCAGGACAACCCCGACCAGCCGGTTGTGGTGCTCAGCCAATACGTGGCGGCCAGCTACCTGGATCGCCTGCTGCAGCATAGTGGCTTTGGGTACCTGCTTAAGGAACGCGTCTCGGATGTCGAGCACTTCGTTGCGGCGCTGGAAGAAGTGCGTGGCGGCGGTACCGTGGTCGATTCTGAAGTGGTTGCGACGCTACTGGCCGCAAAGCAGGACGGCATCGCCGAGCTGACTCCACGTGAGCGCGAAGTGCTGGACCTGATGGCGCAGGGGCTTAGTAATAAGGAAATGGAAAAACGCTTGGTGCTAACCGCCGGTGCTGTGAGTAAACATGTGGCGAATGTGTTTTTAAAGCTCGGCTTCCAACCGGAAGATAACAACCGTCGTGTCAAAGCAGTGTTGCGGTGGCTGAGATATACGGCGCCATCGACTTAGGCTTAGGTTGTGCTGCGCAAGAGCGTTACTCGGATGTGCTAATCGGAGTTGTTTGGTTGTTGTGGCACCGCGGGATGTAGCTGAAAAGCAGCGGAAACAAAAATGAGGCTCAGCTTGACGCTGAGCCTCATTGGGCGGAGCCGATGACGGGAATCGAACCCGCGCCGCCTGCTTGGGAAGCAGGAGTTCTACCATTGAACTACATCGGCACACAGTAGGCGGAATGATTAAAAGCACGCCACGGGATTGGCACAGTAGGTGTGGCATGCAGGCAATCAGTCGCCCTCTGTAACTTCAATGTAGCACTCTCGATTCGTGTCGAAAAAATTGGTCTTGAAGACCCTCTGTCCGTCTTTTCGGGTTAATCGCTGATCTCCTTGTAGGACCTTATCCAGTCCTTCCCGGGGGATTCAGTGCGGGCATATCCTGTAACCCGCACACGCTGTGTATTACAGAGCGGTTAAGCTGGTCTATGTGTTGCTCTCAGATCGTGATATTCGTGCCGCTATCGATGCCGAAGGCTCCGGCCATCTCGGCATTGATCCTTTTGACCCGAAGATGATTCAGCCTTCGTCCATCGACGTGCGTCTGGACAAGTTCTTCCGAGTTTTTAACAACTCGCAGTACACGCACATCGATCCGAAGTTGCCGCAGGAAGAGCTGACATCCCCGCACGAGGTTCCAGAAGGGCAGCCCTTCATTCTTCACCCGGGCGAGTTCGTCCTGGCATCGACCCTGGAGTACTTCACTATTCCTCCGCACTTGGCAGGCCGCCTGGAAGGTAAGTCTTCGCTGGGGCGTCTGGGCCTGGCAACGCACTCGACCGCCGGCTTTATTGACCCAGGTTTTTCAGGCCACATCACGCTGGAGCTTTCCAACGTGGCCAATCTGCCCATCGCACTGTGGCCAAACATGAAGGTCGGCCAGCTGGCACTGTTTAAGATGTCCTCCCCGGCGGAGGTACCGTATGGCTCCGGCAAACTCGGTTCGAAGTATCAGGGGCAGCGCGGCCCGACCCCGTCGCGTGCGTACCTGAACTTCCGCGATGAGGAATAAGGCACCTGAAACTCGGGATATGAACTCGGAATATAAATGAATTGTGAATAGCCCCGAGTGAATTCTCGGTGAAGAAATGGAAACAATTGTTCAATAAAGAGTTTTCGCAGGTGAAAAGCCTAAATATGGGCCTTTAGTTCACACCATTTAAGGGTTAAATCGGCTTGATGGCCTTTTATCTTTCGATAAATAATAGCCCTTATGCGTATTACGGTTATTGGTACGGGTTACCTTGGCGCCACTCATGCCGCGGCGATGGCGGAGTTAGGCCACGAGGTTCTCGGCGTAGATGTTGATCCCGCCAAGATTGAGGCATTGTCCGCAGGCCAAGTTCCTTTCTTTGAGCCTGGCTTGCCCGAACTGCTAAAGAAGCACGTTGAGTCAGGGCGACTACGTTTCACCACTAACTACGACGAAGCCGTTGAATTTGCGAACGTCCACTTCGTAGGTGTCGGAACTCCGCAGGTTAAGGGCTCGTACGCCGCCGATGTTCTCTATGTGGACGCCGCCATTACCGAATTGGCTAAGCGCGTCGTCGGCAAGCATCTAGTGTTTGGTAAGTCCACTGTGCCCGTCGGTACCGCACCGCGCCTGCAGGAGCTGGCTGCGAAAATGATTGGTGAGCGCGCCGCAGCCGGTGATGAGCAGTTGAAGAACACCAGCCTCGAAATCGCCTGGAACCCGGAGTTCCTGCGCGAGGGCTTCGCGGTAAAGGACACCCTGGAGCCGGACCGTGTGGTGCTGGGCACCCAGAAGCCGGGCATGATCCTCAATGGTGCGGGTCAGGAGGTCGAATCGATTGCCGAGGCCAGTTTGCGCGAGTGCTTCGGCCCTATCTTCGAGCGCGAGACTCCGCTTATCGTCGCGGACACCGCCACCGCAGAGCTGGTGAAGGTGTCGGCAAACGCATTCCTCGCCACCAAGATTTCCTTCATCAACGCGGTCTCTGAAATCTGTGAGGTCACAGGTGCGGATATCACTACGCTTGCCGACGCCATCGGTATGGACGCCCGAATTGGCCGCCGCTTCCTCAACGCGGGTCTGGGCTTCGGCGGCGGTTGCCTGCCGAAGGATATCCGCGCATTCATGGCCCGTGCCGGTGAGCTGGGCGTTGACCAGGCGCTGACCTTCCTGCGTGAGGTCGATGCGATTAACATGCGTCGCCGTGAAAAGACCGTTGACCTGGTACGCGGTAGCTTCGGCGGCTCGCTGCTCGGCCACACCGTGACCGTGCTGGGTGCGGCCTTCAAGCCGAACTCTGACGATGTGCGTGACTCCCCGGCGCTGTCGATTGCCGGTTCGCTGTCGTTGGCAGGCGCTTCGGTAAGCGTTTACGACCCGCAGGCCATGGAGAACGCCAAGAAGAATTTCCCGACCTTGGAGTACGCACCGAGCATCGAAGCGGCCCTGGAAGGCTCGGAGATGGTTGTCGTCGCCACCGAGTGGCAGCAGTTCCGCGACATCGACCCGGTGGCTGTGAAGAAGCTGGTCAAACGCGCAGCGGTGCTCGACGGCCGCAACTGCCTGCCAGCCGACCAGTGGCGTGCCGCAGGCTGGGATGTCACCTGCCTCGGCCGCGGCTAAATGCTAGCTGCCCTCGAGCGCTTCGGAAACTTCATACCCTCCGGGGCCACGGTATAGGCGGCGATGAGGGTGGTAATCGGCACTGCGAGTACCAAAGCCACCGCACCGATGGTGGAACGCAGCAGCTCTGTGGCCACGACATCGGATGTCAACGACTGCATCAGCGGCCGGTCGGAGACGCTTAACAAAATCGATAGCGGCAGTGCGGTGCCGAGGTACGCCAGTACCAGCGTGTAGACCATCGACGCGATGTGGTCGCGGCCGACGCGCATTGCCGAGCGGAAGACTTCCATAGGCCGCGACCGCGGAGCTGCTTCGTAAAGCTCCTGGACGGTCGAGGCCTGGGCGATGGTGACGTCGTTAAGCACGCCCAACGCGCCGATGATGAATCCCGCCAGAAGCAGACCTGTGACGGAGACGTCAGGCAGGTAAAGCTGAATGAGTAGGTTGTCCTCGTTGCCGAGACCACGTAGCTGTGACGTGGAGATTGCAAGGTTGGCCAGGCCTGCCGCCAGCACCATCGTGGTGAGTGTTCCCGCCAGTGCGGAAGCTGACTTCCAGTTGATGCCATGTACGAGGAAGAGCACCGGGAAGAGGATCGCCGCGCCCGCCGTGATAGCTAAGACCACAGGATCGCCGCCGCGTAGCAGTGCCGGAACGAGGAATCCCATCACTGCGGCCAGCGTGATGCCAAGACCAATGAGGCTCAAGACTCCGCGAGTCATGCCGACGAGGATGATGAGAAGTACTGCCGCGCCGAGCCACAACCAGATCGTCGTGGTGCGATCCATGTCCAGGAAGGTGTAGGTGTTTCCGATGTTAGCGGTGTCGACAACCTGATGAGGTGCGAGGTCGACGACATTAGTGTCGGCCGCGGGAGCCTCGGGAGCCACGGGAGCTGCGGGTGCTTCTGCGCCGGATTCAGGTGTTGGTTGCTGCTCCGGGGCTGGAGCCGGCGCCTCTGCATCAGGAGCAGGCTCACCCTCTGCGCCCTCAGGGGCGGGCGCGGGAACAACGCCGGGAGCCGGTGTCATCAACCCCGGATCCGGCACGGCACCATTGTCGACAGCTCCGGTACCGGCCGCGTTTGGACGGTGAATTGCCAGGACGACCTTGTCACCCTCCTCCAGCTCAATCTCGCCGGGCAGGCCGGATGCCTCCAGAAGCGTCTTCTTGCCCTCGTCTGGGCCCGAGGTCAGCTCAATGACCGAGAGCTGGCACTTCGGCGCCGCGGGGTCGTTGAGGGAGGCCGTCAGCCCTGGCCGCGGCTGGTCATCGAAGGCACGTCCGTTGTCAGGCGAATTGCACGCGCTGACGCTGTGCTTTACGACGGTTCCCTTGACCGTCTCTGCAGCTGACGTCTGTGACTGCAGGAATCCCGGCCCTGGGCTCGGAGCTTCGCCAGATGGCCAGAGTCCAATCACTGCGAGGAAAGTGGCAATGCCGGCAACTGTGAGAACTGTGGCCAGTAAGCGACGTGCTCTTGTGGGGTTGTGCCGCGGTTTCGTCGGTTTTGGTTTGGCTTGTGCAGGTTCGTTTTGCCGTACCGGTGCTGGTTTTGAATGTGCGGCAGGCTCTGCATGTCGTGCTGGGGCAGCCGAGGTTGCAGAGTTGGGTTGATTCGCGGTATTGACAGCCCGGAACCGGCCGGTAGGGGAGCCGCTGTTCGAGTTCTTCAGTACGTCGAGATGCGCGCCTATGTCGGAACCCGCAGCGATGCGAAAAGGTTGCTGGTTGCCAGAGTTCATTGAATCTTTTGAATGCCTGCCCACCCTTAATAACCTAATCGCTGCACCAGCACCGGAAGGCGTACCGCCATTCCGGCGCGCCGGGCCGTGGTCATCAGCGCTATGGCCCACCTATCGATGCAATACTCACTCATCGATGCGCTCCAGTGTGTCCATAAGTGAATAGCGCATCGATATGTGAGAAGGGCAGAACCAGCAGCATGCGCAACCTTAAGTACTGCTACTGCTTGTAGCTGACCAGGAAGTTGCCCAGGCGCTCGATAGCTTCCTTCAGGTCGCGTGCCCATGGCAGGGTGACAATCCGGAAGTGATCCGGCGTCGGGTAGTTGAAGCCAGAGCCGCCGACCATCAGGATCTTCTCTTCACGCAGGATGTCGAGCATCAGTTTTTCGTCATCGTGAATTTCGTAGACGTTCGGATCCAGCTTCGGGAATGCGTACATGGCGCCCATCGGCTTCACGCAGCTTACGCCCGGAATTGAGGTCAGTCCCTCGTAGGCGACATTGCGCTGCTCCAGCAGGCGACCGCCTGGCAAGATCAAGTCCTCGATGGACTGGTAGCCGCCAAGTGCCACCTGAATGCCGTGTTGAGCAGGGACATTCGGGCATAGACGGGTGCTGGCCAGCAAGTTGATGCCCTCGATAAAGCCCTCTGCGTGGCGCTTCGGGCCAGTCAGCACCATCCAGCCCGCGCGGTAGCCGGCCACACGGTAGGTCTTGGACAGGCCGTTGAAGGTGATACAGAGCAAATCCGGGGCCAAGGAGGCAGTGGAAATGTGCTCTGCATCGTCGTAGAGGATGCGGTCGTAGATTTCGTCGGAAAGCAGCAGGAGTGAGTGCTCACGAGCGATATCGACGATGGCTTCGAGCGTCTGGCGTGTGTAGACCGCGCCGGTCGGATTGTTCGGGTTGATGATGACAATCGCCTTCGTGCGATCCGTCACCTTCGAGCGAATGTCTTCGACATCCGGGGCCCAGTTATTCTCCTCATCGCACGTGTAGTGGACGGCCTTGCCGCCGGCGAGGGTGGTTGCTGCAGTCCAGAGCGGGTAATCCGGAGCTGGAATGAGGACCTCATCGCCCTCGTTGAGCAGCGCCTGCGTGGTGATGGAAATCAGCTCGGAGACGCCGTTGCCCAGCCAGACGTCGTTGACGTCGAAACGGGGGAAATCCGGGTCCATCTCATAGCGCGTGACGACGGCACGGCGTGCGGAGTAAATACCCTTGGACTCGGAGTAGCCCTGTGCGTGGGGGAGGGCGCGGACCATGTCCTGCACGATGGTGTCAGGTGCATCAAAGCCGAACTTTGCCGGATTGCCGGTGTTGAGCATCATGATGCGGTGGCCGTCGGCCTCCATCTGTTCGGCGAGAGTAGTCACCGGACCGCGAATGTCGTAGAGGACGTTCTGCAGCTTGGAGGATTGGTCCAGTGTCTCCAGTGGAGTGCGGCGAGGTGCCCTGATGTTTCCACGACGGGCGGCAACACGGGCAGCACGGGACTGCTCGGCCTGAGCGGCCTGCGCAGCCTGAGCGTCCTGCGTTGTCTCGTTGGTGGTTTCGGTGCCCTGGGAAGTGTCTTTACTGGAACTCACCTGTCTAAGCATGCCACTTTTTTGCTCCCGCACCATGCTTTTCTCACAGCGGGGGCAGATTAATTGCACATTGATTGCGCAAAAGCGTCCTGCATGAGGATGCAGGACGCTTTCTGGGGTTCTGAGTGCTGGGGTTTCGGCTGTTAGTTACTGCTTAACTGCGGAGCCGTCGATCTGCAGGGAGATCTCGTTTCCAATCAGGATGCCGCCAGTCTTAATCGGTGCGTTGTACTCAATACCGAAGTCGGTGCGGTCAATCTTGGCAGCTGCCTCGAAGCCAACGCGAGTCTGGCCCCACGGGTCCTCAGCGGAGCCGAAAATGTCGACATCCAGGGTGACCGGCTTGGTAACGCCATTCATGGTCAGGTCGCCGGTAACGGTGGCCTTCTCCTCGCTCTGGAGCTCAATGGAGGTGGAGACGAACTCGAGGGTCGGATTCTCGTCGGTGCCGAAGAAATCCTTCGAGCGCAGGTGGTTGTCGCGCTCTTCATTGTTGGTGTTGATGGAATTCGCCTGAATGGTTGCCTTGACCGTGGATGCCTCCGGCTTGTCAGCGTCGAAGGTAATAGCGGTCTCGAACTCGTCGAACTGGCCGTGAACCTTAGTAATCATTGCGTGGCGAACGTTGAAGCCAACGGTGGAGTGCTGAGTATCAAGAACGTAGTTGCCAGACTGAAGAGCCATGGTGAATCTCCTAAAAGTTAAAAAGTGTTTCGAATCTTTCGAAGTATTTTTGTCCGCCGGAACCAACTTCCGGTGTTGACATGTCAACTATAACCAGGGCTGTGGTGATGTGTCAACAAATTTCTAGGAAAATGCCGGATAATTTTTAGTAACGCACATCCGGTCGGGCGATCGGTTCGGGGTTTTGTCATGGCCGGGCGAGGCTCCTTTGGTTGGAGGCGGTTCATATGGAGTCGTTTTAAGTGCTTATGCCCAGCATAACAGGCGTTGACATGTCAACAACTGCTATTTAGGATTGAGAATTATGCAATTCGGAATTTTTACAATTGGCGACGTCACAAAAGATCCCACGACTGGACAAATCCCTACTGAACATGAGCGAATTAAGGCAACTGTCGCCCTAGCGAAGAAGGCCGAAGAGGTCGGCCTCGATGTATTTGCTACTGGCCAGCACCACAATCCACCGTTTGTGGCACCGGCGAATCCGCCGATTTTATTAGCCAACCTCACAGCACAGACCGAAAATCTGATTCTGTCGACTTCGACAACGCTGATTACCACCACCGACCCCGTGCGCATCGCCGAGGATTACGCCTACCTCCAGCACCTTTCCGAAGGTCGCATTGATCTCATGATGGGCCGCGGCAACACCGGGCCGGTTTATCCGTGGTTTGGCAAGGATATTCGCAAGGGAATTCCGCTGGCCATCGAGAACTATCACCTGCTGCGCACTCTTTGGCGTGAGGAGAATGTGGATTGGCAAGGTCAATTCCGCACTCCGCTGCAGTCCTTTACGTCCACACCGCGCCCGCTCGACGGTGTAGCACCTTTCGTGTGGCACGGCTCAATCCGCTCCACTGAGATTGCTGAGCAGGCCGCCTTCTATGGGGACGGCTTCTTCCATAACCACATTTTCTGGAATATCGAGCACACCACAGCCATGGTCAATCTCTACCGCCAGCGCTTTGAGCACTACGGTCATGGTGCTGCTGATCAGGCAATCGTCGGGCTTGGCGGTCAGGTCTTCGCCGCTGAGACGGAGAAGAAGGCCAAGGAGATTTTCCGCCCATACTTCGACAATGCCCCGGTCTATGGACATGGGCCATCTCTGGAAGAATTCGAGAACATCACTCCACTGACCGTCGGCACGCCTGAGCAAATTATCGAACGTTACCTGGGCTATGCAGATGCCGTTGGCGACTACCAGCGACAGCTCTTCCTCATCGACCACGCCGGCCTGCCGCTGGAAATGGCGTTGGAGCAGGTTGAAATCCTGGGAACCGAAATCGTTCCGGTCCTGCGTGAAGAGTTTGAGCGCCGCCGCCCGGCGCACGTGCCTTCCGACCCGCCGACGCATGCCTCGCTGGTTGCCGAAGGCGTAGATTCCCCGCACCTTCTCGTCCGCCCGGCTGAAAGGAATCAGCAGTGAAAAAGCTCGTCGTCGTAAGTGCTGGTGTTTCCGATCCATCAACCACGCGCATCCTTGCCGACCGCATCGCGGAGGCCGTCGAGGCGCAGGTCTCCAAGCGTGGCGAGGGGCTCCAAATTGAGTACGTCGAGCTGCGCGAACTCGCTGTCAGCCTCGGCACTGTGATGTCCACAGGGCTTTACGACGAAAAATTGCGCGCCGCCCTCGAGACTGTCAGCGGTGCTGATGGATTGATTGCCGCGACCCCGGTGTTCGCAGCGTCTTACTCGGGGTTGTTCAAGATGTTTTTCGACGCCCTGGATAAGGATGCGCTGACTTCTATGCCGGTCATTATTGCTGCGACGGCTGGCACAGCACGACATTCGTTGGTGCTGGAGTATGCGATGCGTCCGCTGTTTAGCTACCTGCGCGGCACGGTTATGCCGACTGCTGTATTTGCAGCCACTGAGGACTTTGGTGCTGGCGATGGTGCCGGAAATGGCGCCGGCGGAGTGTCCGGCGCGGAGATGAATAATCGCGTGGTGCGTGCAGCTCGTGAGCTTGCCGAGTACCTTGTCGGTGTTCGCTCGGCCGTAGTCGGTTTTGGTCCAGATTTTGGGAACGAAGCTGAAGAAAAGGGTGCGGCGCATTCAGCGGGCGGGGTCAACGAGAGGAGTCAGGGTGTCAGCGAGCCGAACCATCGACGCAGTACAAACACGCGGGTGGATACTAACGTCACGGATTTTGCCACACTGCTAGAGGGGCTCGACGGCACCGCGAAGTAGCCGCGCTCACGTGAAGGGGCGGCAGAGGAGGGGTAGGGGGTCAGCGCTCTTTAGCGGCACCACGGGAGGTTGTAGTAGTCGCAAGAGAAGGTATCGGAAAGAGCGTATTCCTTAACCTGCAGGTCGTCGCTGCTGGTCGTAGCTGTCGGTGCTGCGGTAGCGGTCGGGGCGCCGGTCAGCGCGCTCAGGGAAAGTGCTGCGGATGCAATGGTGGTAGCAAGAACGGAAGTGCGTCGAAACATTAGGTAGTACTCCGAAAGATATCTGCCTCGGCAAAGTGTCAGGGCTTTGTGGACTGCCGGACTTCGCCAGTGATTAATAAAGAAATCATAACTATTTAATCAAGAGTGTGAAGTGTGGAGGTCTCTCTACCCGCCCGCGCCTGGGGGTGGCCATTCGGCTACTCTCTGGTGTCTTTATGTAGGTGGGCTAGTGGCCGAAATGTTGATTGTCTAGTACCAAGTGGCCGACCGAGGCATTTTTGAATTGGTTCAAAAGGCGTAGTTCTAATGCGTTTAAATTGATCGTCGAAATCTTATTGTTGCGCCCATAATTGCTGGTCAAGGTCAATTAGATGTCGTATTTTCGCGTGGCAGAAATCGGTGGGATTCCATTTTTGCTATGTGGATAATCGCTGCGGCCGTCGTAAAGCCAGTCGAAAATTTTCCATTACAAAACGCTGAATTTCGACTTACCTTTGCAGGTGTCAGTTCAAGTATTTCCTTACGAGTTGCTCGTCACATCCTGAAAGGATTTCGCCGTGAAGAAGACCCTGCTCTCCGGCTCCATTGCAGCCCTGGTTACCATGTCCTCGCTGGCTGTCGCCCCGGTGGCCGAAGCTGCCCCAGCCCCTACCCCGGGCACCGTCGGTGGCACCTGCTCCGTTGAAGGCCAGTCCGGCCAGTCCCTGAAGATCACCGGCTCGAAGTTCGAGGTCGAAGGTACTGCGACTGTCGCTAACTACGGCGACACCGACCTGCCGCTGACCCAGACCCTGAAGGAGGGCAAGACCAAGTCCTGGAATGTCGGCGGTTCGGTCGACTTCGACCTGCTCAAGCTCTTCCATGTCACCTTTAGCGCCGGCTACCAGTCCACTCAGACCTGGGAGGTTGGCCAGACCCTCGGCCCGTACCCAGTCAAGCCTGGCTACACCGGTGTTCTGGAGTATGGCTTCCTGAATCAGTCCTTCGAAGGTACTCACCTGACCTGTAAGGGCGGAAAGTGGATTGACGCGGGTCGTCCGTACTGGGGCACCATCCCGAAGGAGCGTCACATTCGCGTTTCCATGCGCGCCAACGAAGCTGATCGCTCCGTCGACGGTGCTGCTCCGCAGGTCAAGGAGTACGCCGTCTAAGACGGGCTGAGCCTCTTTAAGACCTCGAAGCAGAAGGAAGTTTCTCCATGTTGAGCCTGAAAAAGAAGGCCCTGGCCTGCGCGGTGATGGGTGCAAGTCTTCTTGCACCAGGCATCGTTGGACAGGCCGCGGCGACCCCGCTGACCCAGACCCCTGACCAAGATGAGCACCACACCGGTTTCACCAACACGGATAAGTGTGACCCGGTCAAGGATGCCAAGCGTCACCCCTGGGAACAGTGGATTACCGACGAATGGGACCGCTACAACGGCACTAACTCATTCACCAACCGCACCGACCGCCCGATTCAGTACACCCTCGAGGTGACAGAGGGAGTCAACGAGTCCGTAAAGGCCATGAGCTCCGGAAATATGTGGGACGTGTTCCTCCACGGGGTGAAGAACAAGTACGGCATCGTCGAGGTCAGTCAGTGGTCGGTTGGCGACAAGCTGGGCCCGGTGACCGTCAACCCCGGTGAGACCGTTCGCGCAGACTACGGCGTGCACATGAAGTCCTTCATTGGCCGTGTTCGCACCTGTGACCAGAAGACCGGCCTGTGGCGCGGTGAGCCCTACTTCGGTGAGTACAACGGCAAGGGGCCGTCGACTCGCTTCGTGGTCTGGCACAAGACCACCAAGGAGGGCGAGCACCGTCAGCAGTGGGCGCCTGTCAGCGGTAACTCCGGTGACGGCGGCCCGGCATCCGCCACGATTAACGACTAGGAGCAGTTATGAAAAAGCGTGTTGTCGCCATGTGCTTGACGACGGTCTTTGCGCTCGGACTCGGTGCTCCGACAGCGGTGGCCGCCCCGAATCCAGGAGCCGGTGAACCGTTCGCGCCGGAGGAGTGGGTACCAGTGCCCAAGCCGGCGGCAGTTGACCGCGGTCCGGCACCGGGAACCACTTGTGAAGCTCCGGGTTCGGTGGCTGAGTTCGTGGAAATCACCGGCTCTCGCTACGACGTTGAGGGCGTTGTCTCTACGAAGAATGACATCGGTGATGAGCCGATTCCGCTGACGCAGACCATCAAGGAGTCCAAGACCAAGAAGTGGTGGACCAATATCTCTGTCAGTGTGAAGGTCAGCAAGGAGCTCAACCGCAAGTACTCCTGGGAATACTCCCGAGAGATGGTTTGGAGCCTCGGGCAGAAGATCGGACCATACGAAGTGCGCAAGGGTGAAACTGGTCGTCTGAGCTGGGGATTCCTGGTTGACGAGTTCGCCGGACAGACAGTTCGCTGCAACGCCAACTCGAAGACGTGGGAGCCAATTGGGCGCAGCTACTTCGGTGTGGCTCCGCGCGAGCGACATGTCGAGGTGACGATCCAGTAGTTACACAGTTCTCTCTCCACACTCAGCACGGGTAAAAGGGGCATATTCGCGAAAGTGAATATGCCCCTTTTTGCTATCTATCTCGGGCCTGCAAAGGCTCAATTCAGAGCCGCTAACCGGCCAAATCTCAGAGCCCCTGGTTATTCTGCGGCAGCGGATGCCGGCGGGTGGAAGCCTGCGTCTATTGCTTTCAGCGCCAGGTCCAGGCGAGAGGTAGCTCCAAACTTATTGAACATGCTGGAGAGGTGCTTCTTGATAGTGCCCGGCGACTTGCCGAGTTCCTTGGCGATGTCGTGGTTTGACTTACCGCGGCAGATTAGGCCGAGAACCTCTCGCTCGGCTTGAGTGATCTTGTACGAGGAAATGTTGCGGGACGGCAGAGTTTTAATCAGCCGAGTCGCAGAAATCGGCGAGATGACGGTGCCACCCTGGAAGACATCTTCAACGGTGCCAATGACAGATTCCGGGCGGGCAGTTTTGAGAATGTAGCCATTTCCGCCGAGACTCAAGATTTTCAGCATTGTTTCATCGGTATCAAATGAGGTGATAGCGATGAATTTCGGTGGATTCTCCACCTTCTTAATGCGCTCAAGTAGCTCAACGCCGTCCATGTTGGGCATATGAATATCGGTCAAAACTACGTCAACGCCACCGCGGGCAATAATGTTGAGAGCCTCGTGGCCATCGCTGGCTTCATCGACCACGGTGATATGCGGTGCCTTCTTGAAATAGGTTCGCAGCGTCGAGAGTACGAGTGGGTCGTCGTCGACAATGAGAACCTTAATGTCAGACATCCGCGAACCTTTCATAGAAGTTATAAAAACCGAACAATATCTGTCATCGTGTGATATTACTACGCTAACCAGGACTTTTCGAGAGATATCTTCGTCACAGGCGGCTACTACATCAATCTTACGCTAGCGTAACCTACTGGTTGGTAGGTGGCATGTGGAGTTTGCAATTCCACACATTTCCTTCTCGTTCTGACGTGATGGAACCGTCCCACGGTCGCACTCGCCGATGCAGTGAGGAAAGCCCCAAACCGCTCGAGAGCATCGCCCGCGGCAGAAAATGCGGTAGCGCCTTCGATATCTGATTGCTGATGTCGAGCGTGAAGCCATCTTCTTCATTGCTCAGCGCCAGAATGTGAACGTTCGTTTGCGGTTCGCCGTACTTCTGAATGTTCGTGCAGAACTCCGACAGCGCCGGCGAGATAACCTCTGAAATCTGCGTCAAAGAGGGCTCGGTTTCGATCCTCGTGGCCAGCGAAACGTTAAACCCAGCTTCCTGTAGTTCATCTTTGGCCTGTTGGAGCACCTTGTTCATGCTGGGAACGCGCTCATCCTGGCCGATAGCTGAGGTCAAAGAACTCTCGTCGTCAGCGGATTTCAGCAGGGAAAGCAACTGGCGAAGCTGTAGCAGGCCTTCTCGGGAGGTCTCTGCGATGTCTTCCAGGGATTCTTCAAGTTTTTCATCGGTCCCTTCTCGCTCGATGGCGAGCGCCTGCGCCAGCATGGTTACGCGAGTAAAGGACTTGGCGGTGGAGTCGTGCAGTACGGTCGCCAACTCAAGGCGTTGTTCTTCCAGAGCGCGGTTAGATTCAATCGTTGCCCGCCGGCGTTGCTCTTTGTAGCGGCTGCGCATCATGCCGATGGCGTAGGCAATTACAAAAAGTAGTGTTGTCACAAAGGTCGCGACATGGTCGCGTGCGAAAGTACTTGTGTTGACGTCGTAGTTTGAGATCACCAACAAGAGCAACGCAGTGATTCTCGCCGGCATCTTGTTGTTGTTAGCACGCATCACTTCCACGATGAGAAGCGCGCAGAAAATCTGCATTGGAGCCTGCTCTGTGGGAAGGAAAGTCAATGCCAAGAAATTCGCTGGGACAACCACCATGGCAAAAAGTGGCAGATAGGTCGCCACAGCAACAAGAATGACCTGAAGGCCACCGATAATGGTCGGCAACAACAGATCAGAGTTGCTCTCGCGGAAAATTAGCGCATCGAGAGCCGTGAGAACCAGCGCAATGACCATCTCCACTGACCCCGGAGTCCTCAGAAAGTCCCTTATCTGTGACAGCGATTTCTTAATCACTACGCCAAGACCTCTTTCCACACCACAACGCGGTCATCTCTAACGGGATGCAGTAATCAATATATTGTCAGTGCGGTCGAGAGTGCCATTTGCATGATTAATGCCGTGGCGCAGGGGTCGTCGTAAAGCACAAAAAATCCGCCCGGGAAGAATAACCTCTCGGGCGGATTCCTGTTTACTTAGCGAGCGCTACTTACGTCGCGCCGATCCTGGCAGCGGAACTCCGTGCTGGTTGCGCGGAAGGTTCTTAGCGCTTGCCGACGGCGCCTGCGTCTCCTCGGCTGGGGTCTCAGTGGCCTGCTCGGTGGAGGTGGCATCTTCCGCCGACTGCTGTTCGGTAACCTCTGGTTGCGCCGGAGCCTGCTCTGCCTCTGGCTGAGCAGGAGCCTCCTGAGCTTCGGTTTCCTCTGCTGCCGGGGCAGGGGTGCTAGCGACTGGCTTGGCCTTGCGTGCGCCACCTGGGATTGGAGCGCCCTTGCGTGCGCCGCCCGGAACCGGAGCACCGGATGCGGTCTTCGGCTGCTCAGCTGCTGGCTGCTCGGACTCGGTGGCCGCTACTTCAGCAGCGGCTTCCTCGGAGGGAGCGGTTTTCTCGGCCTTCGGCTTCGCGGCCGGAGCTGCCTTCTTAGCGCCACCCGGAACCGGAGCGCCCTTGCGTGCGCCACCCGGAATCGGAGCGCCCTTCGTTGCCTTCGGAGCCTCAGTCGGAGCTTCGGTTTCTGCAGCTGCTGGCTCTGCCTGCGCGGCCGGTTTAGCGGCCTTGGCGCCGCCCGGAACTGGAGCGCCCTTCTTAGCGCCGCCTGGAACCGGGGCACCGCCCTTGGCACCGCCTGGCTTCGGAGCGCCGCCCGGAGCTGGAGCACCCTTCTTGGCACCGCCTGGGGTCGGGGCGCCGCCCTTTGCACCACCTGGAACCGGTGCGCCGGCCTTGGCACCGCCTGGCTTCGGAGCGCCACCCGGAGCAGGAGCACCCTTCTTGGCGCCACCCGGAGTTGGTGCGCCGGCCTTGGCACCGCCTGGCTTTGGAGCACCGCCTGGAGCTGGAGCGCCCTTCTTGGCACCACCTGGGGTCGGTGCGCCGCCCTTGGCGCCACCCGGCTTCGGAGCACCACCCGGCTTCGGAGCACCACCCGGAGTCGGAGCGCCACCCTTGGCAGCAGCGCCTGCAGCAGCACCAGCAGCTGCGGCACCAGCGCCGGCAGCGGATGCCTTCTCTGCCTTCTTCTTCTCGGCAGCCTCAGCCTTCTTGCGCTTAGCTTCCTCTTCCTCGAGGCGCTGACGCTCTTCCTCTTCAGCCTTCTTTGGATCGACCCAGCCACGCTCCGGCTGCTCAATCCACTCCGGTTCGCGTGCCTGCGGCAGCTCGCCGTCGACCTTCACGGAGTCGCGGAGCATCTGGGCGATGTCCAGGACCTCCGGCTTCTTCTCGTCGTCCTCGATGACGTTGTTGACGCCATCGTTCATCATCGTCTTACAGAACGGGCAGCCGATGGCAATTGCCTCAGCGCCGGTTCCGACAGCCTCTTCGGTGCGGTTTACGTTGATGCGCTGACCGATGGTCTCTTCCATCCACATGCGAGCGCCACCAGCACCACAGCAGAAGCCGGTGTTCTTATTACGCGGCATTTCGACGAGGTTGGCGCCGGACGCGCCAATCAGTTCACGCGGAGCCTCGAATACCTTGTTGTGGCGGCCCAGGAAGCATGGGTCGTGGTAGGTGACCTGGCGGCCCTGACCCGAAGCAACCGGCTGCAGGCGGTTAGCACGAACCAGCTTGTTCAGCAGCTGGGTGTGGTGGACAACTTCGTACTGTCCGCCCAGCTCCGGGTACTCGTTCTTGAAGGTGTTGAAGCAGTGCGCACAGGTGACGACAATCTTGCGCTGCTTCGGCGGCACACCGTCGAAGACCTCGTCGAGCTGCTCGATGTTCTGCTCAGCCAACATCTGGAAGAGGAACTCGTTACCAGCACGGCGAGCGGAGTCACCAGTACAACCCTCAGCCTGGGAGAGCACAGCGTACTTCACACCGGCGGTGTAAAGCATCTCTGCAACAGCCTTGGTGGTCTTCTTCGCATTGTCGTCGTAGGCACCGGCACAACCGACCCAGAACAGGTACTCGGTGTCGTCGAAGCTCTCGACATCCTCGCCCCAAATCGGGACAACGACGCCTTCCTTGCGGACCTCATTGATCCAGTCGGCGCGAGTGGAAGCGTTCTGGCCCCACGGGTTGCCCTTGGTTTCAAGGTTCTTGAACAGGCCAGCCAATTCGGTCGGGAAGTCCGACTCGACCAGAACCTGGTAACGACGCATATCGACGATGTGGTCGATGTGCTCAATGTCAACCGGACACTGCTCGACACAGGCGCCACAGTTGGTGCAGGACCACAGGACGTCCTGGTCGATGATGCCCTCGTCGCCATCACCAACCAGTGGCTTGGTCAGGAGTGCTGCGCCAGCGCCTTCGCCCTCGCGAGCGGTCTCGATAGTCTCGCCAGCCAGCAGGTACGGAGCGGAAGCGTAAGCGTGGTCACGCAGCTGGTTAACCAGCAGCTTCGGAGACAGCGGCTTGGAAGTGTTCCAGGCCGGGCACTGCTCCTGGCAGCGACCACACTCAGTACAAGAGGTGAAGTCCAGCAGAGCCTTCCAGGAGTGGTCGGTGACCACACCGGTACCCATGGAGTCAACCTCCGGGTCAGCCTCTTCCAGGTTCAGAATCTCGCCGTTAGAGGTCATCGGCTTAGCGCCAGCGAGTGCGTTGTAGCCGTCAGCGTTGCGCTTGAGCAGGATGTTGGCGAATGCCAGGAAGCGGTGCCATGCGACACCCCACGTCAGGTTGCGGCCGACAACGAAGAGCCAGACCATACCGGACAGCAGCTTAATCAGCGCGAAGATGGAGACCATGACTTCGGAGGCCGGCAGGACCTGTGCGATACCACCGGTGACAAAGTTTGCCCAGTTCCAGACCTCAGCGCCAGTGTCGCCGTGGTCGCCGTAGGTAGCCAGCTTGGCGGCCTTGACGAACATCATGCCCAGGCCCTCGATGAGGACGACAGCCTCAACGAAGTAGGCAGCGCCAGCGTTAGAGCCGTAGAAGCGGCTCAGGCGCTCCTTGCCCAGGTTAGTCTGGCGGACGATAATCAGCGCCAGGATGCCCAGGGTGGTGCCCAGGCCGAGCAGTTCGTCGATGAAGTGCCAGGCAGTCAGGTTCCGAAGGATTGGCCAACCACCGGCCGGCCAGAAGGTCTGAATGTACGCCTCGAACCAGACCAGCGATCCGAGGAGGAAGCCGACCATGACGAACCAGTGAGCCACAGCAACGCCGGGCTTCTTGGCCATCTTGGTGTGACCGATGATCTCGCGGATCATGGTCCAAATACGGGTTCCCCATTCACCGGTGTGACCGTAGGTCTTTTGGCCCACCATGATGGTCTTCACCATGTGGGTGAATCCCTTGATAAAGATGAACCAGCAGGGCAGGGACAACAGGACGCCAATAACGCCGACTGCCACGGTGAATCCGGTAGATTCCGGGATTCCCGTGTCAGCCGTCGCCGCGGCGAGGTTGAGCACGCTCATAATGTTCCTTCTAGGCTGGCTCAGCCAGGGTGATGGCTGAGTGAAAATAGTTCTCTTGTGAGTTCTATCACGAGCCGCGGACGCTTACCTAACTAATGTGCAAAATAGTGCTGAATTCATCGATACACGGTGTAACCAGCGATTATTTGACGAATTACGCAAAAAAATCGTTGTTTTATTCGAGAGGGTTTCGACGGGTTTTAACGCCTTCGCTTAACGACGGCGCGCGACACTTTCGTCGTCACGCTTTTATGGGCGGAAGTGGCGGCGGCGTTGCGTGTATGTAGTTGTCGAGTGTTGCCGATTCGATGTTTTGCGGACGCATTGTGGGGGTAGTGCCGGAGTGTCGGGGCGGGACTGTGTCGCGAGACGGAGGGGGTGCTCGGTGGTGTGTTGGCCTTCGAAAATTGACTGAAGCAGACATGTATTCACATGCGTTACATTCTTAACATAAATAACAATAGTGACTTCTGTACCTGTGCTTTGGTGGATAATTTGCTATTGGATCCCGGGATTTGCTGGCAGTTAACGAAAAAGTCATTAAATGTAACTCACTTTTATGAATCCCAAGTGGATTTAAAAGCCTCTACGTCCGCAATTTACCTGGTACGCGGCGTGCTATTTTGGTGGCGAAGAGAGTGCCTGGCCACCCCCGCGTAATTCTTATGTAGGCGCCATTTTGTGTAGCGCCTAGTATTAGCAGCGTGATACTGCGGATTTATCCGCCTGATTCTAAATGGCATGTGGAGTGTGGATTTCTCCGTGCCACTTTTTCTTGAGAGGGACTTTAATGGCGCGATCTTTCCGTGCAATCGCTATGGCTGGAGCAGGCCTTATTCTTACTGCGAGTGCGGTCTTTGGCTCGGGTGTAGTGGCAAACGCCAATCCGGTCAGTGCGGTCGCAGTCAAGGCGTTCAATAGCTCGCTTGTGACTCCAGTGGTGGTGTCCCCGGTCGGACGTGCAGCTGCGGAGACTGCGTTACTTGATCCTCAGGTGCCGATTATTGTGCTCGGGGCCCGTCTTAATCCCGACTGCAGTGCTCCTGCTGTTTTGACGTCCCGATTGGAAACTGCACGTTCGCTGGCGCTGCGTCATCCGCTTAACCCGGTCGTCGTCACGGGTGGTCGTACTCAGCCGGGCTGCCAGACTGAGGCTGAGTACATGCGTGATGCGCTTGCATCTATGGGAGTGTGGAAGCGACGAATCACGATGGAAACAAACTCAGACTCCACCGTTGAAAACGCGGCAGGCACTGCATACCTTGCAGGATCGGGAGCCCGTGGCGTTCGTGCTGCTGTCATTGTGACTTCTCCAACGCACACACCGCGTGCACGAGACACCTATGCTGCCGCCGACAACTCGGCTCTGTGGCTGGCAGTCCCGTCGACTGTGAACTAGCAGTTTCTAGGAATTGGTGAAGTTTGCCTCGCGCTTTTCAGTGAAAGCGGCCATGCCTTCCTTCTGGTCATTGGAGGAGAACAGGGAGTGGAAGGTGCGACGCTCAAAGAGCAGTCCCTGCGACAGCGTCATTTCGTAGGCCTGGTTGATCTGTTCCTTAATCTGGGTAGTGGCAACCAGAGACTTCGACGCAATGGTGTCGGCGACTTTCAGGGCCTCGTCGAGAAGCGCGTCCGGCTCGACGACGCGGGCGACCAGACCTGCGCACTCAGCTTCCTCGGCACCCATCATGCGGCCGGTGAGGCACATCTCCATTGCCTTAGCCTTGCCGATTGCGCGGGTGAGACGCTGCGAGCCGCCCATGCCCGGAGAGATGCCGAGGTTGACCTCAGGCTGACCGAACTTGGCCTTAGCGCCAGCGATGATGAAGTCCGCCATCATAGCGACCTCGCAGCCACCGCCCAGGGCGTAGCCGTTGACGGCGGCGATAACTGGAGTGCGGACGGAAGTCAGAACATCCCAACGTGCGAACCAGTCAGAGACATACATCTCGGTGCCGGACTTGTCCGCCATCTCCTTAATGTCCGCACCTGCGGCAAACGCCTTCTCGGAGCCGGTGATGATAATCGCGCCGATTCCCGAGTCGTTGTCGAAAGCGGTGGCTGCTGCGCCGATCTCTTCCATGGTCTTGTGGTTCAGGGCGTTCAGTGCCTTCGGGCGGTTCAGGGTGATAATGCCGACGCGACCTCGGGTTTCGGTAAGGATGTTTTCGTAGGTGGTCATTAGATACTCCTTTGGGATGGCTTGAGTTTGGTGAAAGTTGTGTATGTAGCCCGCAATTCCAAAATCTGAAGAACGTGGCTGCGGCTTGAAAAGTCTTTCCTGTATGCGAGGGTACCTGCGGTAGCGGGTGTCGTCAGGCTGTTTGAGCTGATAGGTGCAGGGTGGGGCGAGTTGGTGTCTTTTAGTGCTCGATGTGCCGGTGGCCATATTGGCTAACTAGACAGCTTTGTCTATATACTTCGCTTTATGTCGAACAAGAACACCGCAAACACGCACGAACTATGGGACATTGCTCGCAAGCTTCGGGAAAACCACACCTATGTTGACTTGACTCACGCGTTTCACGCCGGTCAGCCGAAATTCCCTGCGCTTCCCGACGAACAGCGAACACGGCTTTTCACCGTTGCTGAGCATGGATTTGAAATCGACCAGTATCAGTTTGTTGGCCAGTGGGGTACGCATGTGGATCCGCCTGTGCATTTCGTCCAAGAGACGAGAACTCTTGACAATATTGGCGTCGAGCAGATGATCCTGCCTTTGGTCGTCCTAGATTTCACTGCTGAAGTCGCTCGGGATAATGATTTCTCCCCTTCGATTGCTGATGTCGAGGCGTGGGAGGAACGCAATGGTTTGATTCCGGGCGGTGCATTTGTCGCATTTCGCAGTGACTGGTCAAAGCGGTGGCCTGACGCTGAGGCAATGGCCAATGCGGATGAAGAGGGCGTGACTCACTACCCAGGATGGAACGTTGAGGTTGTCGAATGGTTGATAGACAACCGTGGCGTTGTGGCGATTGGGCACGAGACCACTGATACGGACCCCGGCATCGTGGCTCATGGTGGCAGCTTGCCGACGGAACTCTATCTATTAGGGCGTGACCGATGGCAGATTGAACTTCTGGCTGGGCTCGACCAGGTGCCGGAAACGGGGGCTCTCGTGGTTGCCTCCTGGCCGAAGCCAAAGGATGGGACGGGGTTCCCAGCTCGAGTTTTTGCTGTTTTGCCAGTGTAATCCTCCCACTGCCTTCGAACGGTTTTCGAATACGCCATAAAGCTTCGCCTAACTCAATCCGAGCCTAGATGCGTGATTCAGCCGTCATTGTTTGAGAGCTTTGCATTGTCCGTTCACTGCGTCGACCGAAACGACGAGCCGACAGCACGGATTATCCTCCGGCGTGCATTGTCAAGATCGGCCGGCTCTATGTGCTCGCATGGGGTGAGCTCTGTGAAGGCATGGGCGGCAGTGCCGCGGTGAAGGCGGATTCCCGAGTGGCAATCCGCCTGTGGTCTTAACCTCGCTTACGCAGTGAAATCACCAATGCGGCAATACCGGTCAGTGCGCCCACGAGGCCGAGTCCCAGGCCCCAGCCACCAAGCGTGCTGCTTGAGTCCTCGCTGGTAGTAGCTGCGGAATGCTCCACGTTGCCCGAGTGGTTATCGCCGTGCTCTGTCTCGCCGGTGCCATGACTGTGGCTGTGGTCGTGACCGTGGCTATGTTCATCGTCTGCCGACTTCTCAATCAGCTCCACGGTTGGAACCGGGTAATCGCTATCGTGGTCCTTTTCAGCCCAGTTCATCGAACCCTTTTCACAGGTTTGCAGCGTCGGCACCTCAACCGTCGACGGCTTTGCATTATCAGCCACCTTCACGCTGAGCGTCAGAGAATCCTTCAGGTCCGACGGCAGTGGAGTCTTTGCGGTGTAGATGACCTTCTGCACCTTTTCATTCTCGCCAGAGCCGGTCGACCCCTTCGTGACATCCCAGTTCGCGTTCATGTTCGGCGTAACCTTTTCGAACTCCTCCGGGATGGTGAACTCGACCTTCGTCGTCGGCGAACCGTCGCAGCCATGGCCGACCCCGAAAGCCAGATCTGCGTAGCCGCCAATCGGGGCAGACGACGGGGTTGCATGCACATGTGCGGATGCAATGGCAGGGAAGGCGAGGGTTAGTGCGGCGCTTGCCGACGCTACTGCGAGCCCACGGAAAAAGGGGAAATGGTGTCGCTGTGCATTCTGAGGCACGAAAAACTCCTAAAAAGTGGGATGAATTCTTGGCTCAATCGCCCCGTAAGTGGGGAGAAGTTAGACATGTATCAGTGGAGCCGCCAGGGCTGATTCGGTGGCAGGTCATGGGGGGGTAACAAAGGGCATGGCCTGTTGATGAGCCGGTGGCTGCAAAACACGTCAGGGGATTAGTCGGTTCGCTTTGCAGGAAAGTTCCCAGGGCTAGTGCTAAGAAATTCCCCCTGGAGGCCGAAGACAGGATTTTGTATAGAAAATTGCGCTGTCGGCTACCGCGAGTAGCTTTAGAACATAGTTTTACAAAAATCTTTTATCGAGTTGACCTGGGGTGATGGAGGTTTTTCTAGAAAAGTTGAGTTGGGTGGGAATAACTTTGCCCCATAGTCCGTTGCACAGCATGACAAACATTGAGTCGGACACACTCAAGTTTGCTTGACAGATTTTCTACGGCAATGCAGACTTGAGCGCGTAAGACTTAAGGGCAATTCTTTTACTCTTCTAGAAAGGTGTTCATCATGGGACGCGCTGTTGGTATTGACTTGGGTACGACGAACTCCTGTGTCTCCGTCCTCGAGGGCGGCGAGGCTCAGGTGATTGCGAACGCTGAGGGTTCGCGCACCACTCCGTCGGTGGTTGCATTTGCAAAGAATGGTGAGGTCCTGGTTGGCCAGTCCGCTAAGAACCAGGCTGTCACTAACGTTGATCGCACTATTCGTTCGGTCAAGCGCCACATGGGTACTGACTGGAGCATCGAGATTGATGACAAGAAGTACACTCCGCAGGAGATTTCCGCTCGTACGCTGATGAAGCTGAAGCGCGACGCTGAGTCTTACCTGGGTGACGACGTCACTGATGCGGTTATTACCGTTCCGGCTTACTTCAACGACGCTGAGCGTCAGGCAACCAAGGAAGCGGGTCAGATTGCTGGCCTGAACGTCCTGCGCATTGTCAATGAGCCGACTGCTGCTGCACTTGCTTACGGTCTGGAGAAGTCCGACAAGGAGCAGACCATTCTGGTCTTCGACCTCGGTGGCGGTACCTTCGACGTCTCCCTGCTGGAGATCGGCGACGGTGTTGTTGAGGTTCGCGCAACTGCTGGTGACAACAAGCTCGGTGGCGATGACTGGGATCAGCGCATCGTTGACTGGTTGGTTGAGAAGTTCCAGTCCAGCAACGGCATTGACCTGACCAAGGACAAGATGGCTCTGCAGCGTCTGCGTGAGGCTGCTGAGAAGGCCAAGATTGAGCTGTCCTCCTCGCAGCAGGCATCTATCAACCTGCCGTACATCACCGTTGATGCTGACAAGAACCCGCTGTTCCTGGACGAGACCCTGTCCCGTACTGAGTTCCAGCGCATCACCTCTGATTTGCTTGACCGCACTCGTAAGCCGTTCCAGCAGGTCATTGCTGACGCTGATGTTTCGGTTTCCGACATTGACCACGTCGTGCTGGTCGGTGGTTCCACCCGTATGCCGGCAGTCTCCGAGCTGGTCAAGGAACTGACCGGTGGTCGTGAGCCGAACAAGGGCGTTAACCCGGACGAGGTTGTCGCAGTTGGTGCTGCTCTGCAGGCCGGCGTTCTGCGCGGTGAGGTCAAGGACGTGCTGCTGCTCGACGTCACCCCGCTGTCGCTGGGTATTGAGACCAAGGGCGGTGTCATGACCAAGCTGATCGAGCGCAACACCACTATCCCGACCAAGCGTTCGGAGACCTTCACCACTGCTGAAGACAACCAGCCGAGCGTTCAGATTCAGGTCTTCCAGGGCGAGCGTGAGATGGCTGCAGCTAACAAGCTGCTGGGCTCTTTCGAGCTGGGCGGTATCGCTCCGGCACCGCGTGGTGTCCCGCAGATTGAGGTCACCTTCGACATCGACGCCAACGGCATTGTCCACGTCACTGCTAAGGACAAGGGCACTGGTAAGGAAAACACGATCACCATCCAGGACGGCTCCGGCCTCTCCAAGGAGGAGATCGACCAGATGATCAAGGACGCTGAGAAGCACGCTGACGAGGACAAGAAGCGCCGCGAGGAGCAGGAAGTCCGCAACTCGGCTGAGTCCATGGCTTACCAGACCCGCAAGTTCGCATCGGAGAACGAGGACAAGGTTTCCCAGGACATCCGCGACCGCGTTGAAGAGGCCGCCAAGGAAGTCGACGAGGCTCTGAAGGGCTCCGACATCGAGGCCATCAAGTCCGCCGTCGAGAAGCTGTCCACCGAGAGCCAGGAGATGGGTAAGGCTATCTACGAGGCTCAGGCAGCTGAGGGTGCAACCGCAGCCGAGGGTGCTGAGGCCGCTGACGCTGACGACAACGTCGTTGACGCTGAGGTCGTCGACGAGGACGAGAAGGACAAGTAAGAATGACTGACCAGGATCAGGGAAACCAGCCCACCCCGGAGGAGCCGGCCAACCTGGCCGATCAGGTCAACGAGGTCTTCGAGCAGGCCAAGCTTGACGACGACGTGGAGCCGGCGACCGAAAATGCCGCCGGCGACACCGCCGCGGAGGAAGCTGCAGACCCAGTTGCAGCCATCCAGCGTGAGTTGGATGAGCGCACGGAGGACCTGCAGCGCCTGTCGGCGGAGTTCGCAAACTACCGTCGTCGAGTTGACCGAGACCGTGAAGCCGAGCGCGTACAGGCGAAGGCAAAGCTGGCTGGAGAACTGCTGGTTTTGGCTGATGACCTCGACCGGGCTGAAGAGCACGGCGACTTGGCAGACGGCACCCCGCTGAAGGCTTTCGCGGATAAATTCCGCGGCGTGCTGACCGCACAGGGCGTTGAGGAATTTGGTGCCGCAGGAGAGGAGTTCAACCCGGACATCCACGAGGCTGTCCAGGATCTCTCCGAAGGGGATGACAAGGTTCTAGCCAATGTGCTGCGCAAGGGCTACCGAATTAATGACCGTGTCATTCGTACGGCGATGGTAATCATCGGCGATCCGCAGTAGCGGAGACACAAGTGACGCAGATTTCTTTGAATTAGTTTTTCTGAAAGGAGGAGATGCACCATGACTCAACGGGAATGGGCAGATAAGGACTATTACGCTGACTTGGGCGTCTCTAAGTCTGCGTCACTCGACGAGATTAAAAAGGCCTACCGCAAGTTAGCCCGGGAGAACCACCCGGATAAGAACCCGGGTAACAAGGCCGCTGAAGATAAGTTCAAGCGAATCTCCGAGGCATACTCGGTGGTCGGTGACGAGGACAAGCGCCGCGAATACGATGAGCTGCGTGCAGCTCTCGCAGGTGGTTTCCGATTCCCCGGTGCCGCAGGTGCCGGCGGAGCCGGTGCTGCCGGTGCACGTGGATTCGACTTCGACGTGTCGGATCTCTTCGGCGGAGGTGCCGGATTCGGTGGCAATGCTGGTGGTGCAGGTGGCCTAGGTGATTTCCTGGGCGGCTTCGTAAACCGCAATGGTGGCGCTGGTGCTGCCGGGCGGCAGAAGGCCCGCCGTGGTGCGGATGTGGAGACAGAGATTACGCTCGATTTCCGCGAGGCTGCCCAAGGTGTCACCATCCCGCTGCAGCTCACCAACCCGTCGCCATGCACGAACTGCAATGGTTCGGGTGCAGCGCCGGGAACCTCACCGGTGACGTGTACCACCTGTCATGGTTCGGGATATGTCAAGGAGCAAAAGGGGGCCTTCGGCTTCTCCAGTCCGTGTGCTGACTGTGGTGGCCAGGGCACTCGCATCGAGAACCCTTGCTCGCAGTGTAACGGCACCGGTGTGACCACCCGCCGTCGTACCATCACCGTTCGCGTCCCCGCTGGTGTGGTGGACGGCCAGAAGGTCCGTCTTGCGGGCCAAGGTGAAGCGGGACTGCGGGGGCGTCCGGCCGGTGACCTCTTTGTCACCGTTCATGTTCGTCCGGATGAAGTCTTCACCCGCAGCGGCAACGACCTTGAGGTCACGGTGCCCGTGAGCTTCGGCGAGCTCGCGCTCGGCGGCACTATTACTGTGCCGACGTTGGGTGACAAGATTCGCGTGCGTGTCCCGGCTGGCACAGCCGATGGCCGAACACTGCGTGTGCGCGGTCGAGGAATCCCGAAGCGCAATGGCACTCCGGGTGACCTGTTGGTAACCGTGCGTGTGAAGGTGCCGACCAATTTGGACGACAATGCCACTTCGGCATTGCGCTCCTACGTCGAAGCGGAACGTGCCAGTGGGTTCAATCCTCGTGAGGGTTGGGCAGGTGCGAAATAATGTCCGACAACACTGAGGTCTATGTCATATCCGTAGCCGCGAATCTCGCGGGCATGCATGCGCAGACGCTGCGTAATTATGACCGACTCGGGTTGGTAACTCCGCAGCGAACCTCCGGCGGAGGTCGGCGCTACACCAAACGCGATGTGGCGCTGCTGCGTGAGATTCAGCGTCTGAGTCAGGAAGACGGCGTCAACCTGGCCGGTATTAAGGCCATCATCGACCTGACTGAGCGGGTGGATTCGCTTGAGCAGGAAAATGCAGAACTGCGAGAGCAGCTCTATCAAGCAAAGGCACAGGCTCGTCGTTCGCGAGGCGAACTGGTTCACGTCCCACGCTCTACGGCAGTGGTGATGTGGGAGCCGCGCACACGACGTAGGCACAAAGACAACCGCGGTGCGGAAGGATAATCCCACACGGCTGATTGAACGGACTAAGCAGCGTTGGCTGGTTAGTCCGTTTTCTCTTGGCTTGTTAATTTTGGCCGTGGATTAGCAACCGCTGATCTGAGACACCGGTCAGCTGTCAGTTAGCCACCGGTTGGTCTCGCGGGTGAAAACTTCGTCGTCAAAGTAGTGTTCGATGTGCGGGTTGCCCTGAACGTGCCGATACTTTTGAGGAATATCCTGCACGGGAGTGACCATGAAATCGGTCAAATCTCGCATGGACAGGCCACGCTCACTCAGGTTGAGTGTGTACGCGCCGAAATCCTTATCCGCTGGGTTTTTCCCATGAATCCCCAGTTCGGCAGGAATACGAATGGGGTCCATCGGGGACGTCGCCACTGCCACACGGTGGCTATTCTCATTTTCGGGTCGGACTGTTCCGTCCGGCTTGAGTAGTTTCATGTCGTTTGCGCGCTCCAGTCCGGGGCCAACACCTGGCGGAGCTATGAGCAGCACCCTATCCGCGTAGAGGCCACTACCAAGGGAAGCCTGCGAGACCACCGTCGCCCCATAGCTATAGCCGGCAACAACGTGCCGCTGAGTAGAAGACGTGCCGTGGCTAGTAAGGCCACCGGCAATCGCAGTGTCACCACTATCGACACCACCGGAACGCTCAATCAAACCAGCTTGCAAATGCTGCAGCCGCTCAGCGGCAAAATTGTGATACTCGGTGCGTATGGCCTCACGGAGGTCGGGCGGCGCGTCATAGGAAAACAACACCACCGCCACATCCTCCGGATCTTCACCGGCGGCGTGGAAGGTCGCGGCTACGCGCTCGAACTGCCTGCTAGCGTCCTCCGCGCTAGAGCTGGTGCCGGGGACGAGAGTAATCACAGTCGATGCTCGCTCAACGTCACCGAACGCAATCGCAGAATGTCCAGGCGAGGACTCCAATAGTTGTCCAGGAGGCAGCCCCAAAGCCCGAGCGCGAGCGGACATGGCAGCGTCTATCTCCGATAGCGGTCTACTCGAATACGCCCCAGTCAATCCGCTCCCAAATTCCAAGTCCCAACCACCGTCAAGCCCTCTGTCAGCAGGGTTGCCAGTACCGCTGCCAGCCTGCGATGGCTGCAATCTACCCGAGCCGCTAGCTCCGGTTGCCACCAGTGGTGAAAGAGCTGAGATTGCGCCCGCCGCCTTCTCATCGAGTCGGTTGAGCTCAGCCAAAGCCGACTGAATCCGCAGCTGCGAGGTTGCACGCCATTCGGCCATGGTGAAAGGCCCGGCAGGAATTTTGGGATGAACGAGGCTGCGCGCAATCGCAGACAGCATGCCCTCCGGCGGAGTCACCGCACCAGAAACCAGGTTCACCTGAAACCCCAGGTTGGTTGCCTGGTTTACCGCGTCGGTAAGTTCGCGGATGACGTCGTTAAGCATGGCGGCGGTGTCGCTGCAGCAGGCGGCGAGACGTTCGAGCGCGACGCTGCTTCGGCGCAGACGCGTGGAGCTGTGGGTGACAGAAACCTCGGCGGCGCTGCGGTTGTCGCCGGCGAAGTCATCCTCTGAAAGCGCGTTGAGTGCGGCCTGGGAACTGTCGGCGGAATCGGCGAGGGCGCGCGCCCCGGAACGCAGTGCCCGGGCAAGCGTCTCCAGCGAATCCACACGCCACAGCAGCGCTTCGCCTACCGTGACCATGACAGCTTTTCCAAGGCGGCGGACTGGTCATGCTCGTGCGCGAGAGCGCTGACAGCGAGGGCATCGGCAGCCTGCGCAATAACGTCGATGTTTGTGCACGCAGCAAGCAATGATTCCGACCACTTTCCACAAGTAGTGGAGGCAGCGGGGACGATCCGTGAGCCGGGCAGGGCAGAGGTGAGCTCGGCGCTTCCCGGGGCAGCTGCGACGATGGTGGAAAGACCATCAATACGAGTGGAAATCTGCTGGTAGGAACGACTTAAGGTGGATAGTTGAGCTGGGTTGACTGTGATGTGTTCGGCCATGTTTTTGATTCTGCTGGGTGGCGAAAGGCAGCGGAAGACCATCTTCAGCGAACTGTGGATAACTCTGAGCGGAAGCAACGCAGGAAGCCGCGCTGTGGATAACTTCAGGGCGGTCAATCCGGGGTAGTCGGTAGCATTTAGGCATGCGTATTGCACTGGCTCAGTTGGAATTGTCAGCGTCGGTTGAAGAGAATCTGGACGCGGTGAAGGTGACTATCGCGCGGGCAGCACAGGACAACGCCGATTTGGTGGTTTTCCCCGAGGCCACGATGAAGGCGTTCAATTCCGGTCGCCTGGATGTCGTGGCGGAGTCCAGCAGCGATAGGTTCGTAGCGGAGGTCTCGCAGGCCGCTCACGATGCCGGAATCAGCGTGGTGGTCGGCATGTTCCGGCCGGCAGATGAAGTGGAGCGCGACGGTAAGACGATGCACCGCGTCTTCAATTCGTTGCTTCTGGCTTGGCGTGATGAGGACGGCCCCGGTGTCGAGTTCTACGACAAACTCCACCTCTTCGACGCTTTTGGGTTTCGCGAATCGGATACTGTCGCGCCGGGCAACGCGCACGTGGTCTGTGATGTCCCGCTTGCCGACGGATCGTCGGTCGCCCTCGGTCTTGCGACATGCTTTGACATCCGGTTCCCGGAGCAATTCATTCAACTGGCCAACCTGGGCGCAGAGGTCATCGCGCTGCCTGCATCGTGGAATGACGGCCCGGGCAAGGTAAGGCAGTGGCAGACGCTGGTGTCGGCACGCGCACTGGATAGCACTTGTGTGATTGCGGCAGTCGATGCAGCCCGGCCTGGTGGGGCGAAGGCCGCGGGGAAAGATGAGGGGCCGACCGGCGCGGGGCACTCCATGTTGGTCAATGCGGACGGCGGAGTTATTGCCTCGGCGGGCTACGACCCGCAGTTGCTTGTGGCCGATGTGGATATAGCGGAGGTGGAGCGGATTCGTCGCTCGATTCCGGTGCTGGAGATTCGCGATCAGGGCTAGCCGGGAAGCAATGAAGCGGGCCGAGCCGAGGGGGCGAAGATTGCGGGATATTAGCCTATAGTTCTACCGATTCGGGCGAAGTCCTTTATATTTCTTATCATGCTGCTCCACATCCTCTGGGTCATCGGAATTACGGCTGAAGGCGTCACCGGCGCACTAGCGGCCGGTCGAATGCGCATGGATCTCTTTGGAGTTTCAACAATTGCGTGCATGACTGCTATCGGCGGCGGTACCCTGCGCGATGTCATTCTCGGTCACTATCCGTTGGTGTGGGTTGCAAGCCCACAATATTTGCTGGTTATTGTCGGTGCAGCACTGATCACGGTGCTGTTGGCCGACTTCCTGATGAAGCACTTCCGGGTCGTGTTCTTGGTCGCTGACGCAATCGGTTTGTCGGCGTTTTCCATCATTGGTGCCCGCGTGGCCATGGAAATGGGGCACGGCGTCATCATCGCTATTGTCGGCGCCGTTCTTACCGGTGCGTTTGGAGGTGTGCTCCGCGACCTGATGTGTGACCGCGTCCCGCTGGTGTTTCAAAAGGAGCTCTATGCCTCCATCGCAGTCGTCGCGGCGACGCTTTACTACGTGCTCGACATGGTTGGCCTGCACGAGAACATCAACATCATCTGTGCGGTGCTGTCCGCACTGTTCATTCGACTAGCGGCGCTTTGGCGTGGCTGGTCGCTGCCGGTATTTGACTATCAGGGGCGCGATTAAAACACAGTACCCAGAAAAACTCTCAGCAAAATACTCTAATTAGCTCAGCAGAATCGATAGTTGTTGCTGAAAAGATTGCCGTTATGGGTTTTTCTGGATTCCTCTCCGGTATCGGAGACCCCGAAGCTCTACTCCAGGGGTTTGGCCCTTGGGTGCTTGCGGGGCTTGGACTCATCATCTTTATTGAGTCCGGTGTGCTCTTTCCTTTTCTGCCCGGTGACTCGCTGTTGGTCACTGCTGCCGTCTTAAGGTCAGAGCTAGATGTCCACACCTGGCAGGTGCTGGTTATCGGTATTATTGCCGCGGTGCTGGGTGATCAAGTCGGTTACTTCTTAGGCCACTCCTTCGGCCGCAAACTGTTCAGCGACAATGCCAAGGTGCTCCGAACTAATCGGCTGGAAGCGGCCGAGAAGTTCTTTGCCAAGTACGGACCACTGTCGTTGGTGCTGGGGCGATTTGTTCCCATTGTGCGCACCTACGTTCCGCTGGCTGCGGGCACTGCGAATATGCCCTACGGAAAGTTCATCGGCTGGAATGTCACCGGTGCGATTGGCTGGGTCGCCAGTATGGTCGCTGTTGGTGTGCTGCTGGGCAACATTCCGGGAATCACCAGTTCCATCGACAAGATCATGTTGCTGGTCATTGCAATTTCCGTGCTACCGGTTGTCATTGGTGGTGTGAATGCGCGTCGTAAAGCAGCTGTTGCGAAGCGCTCGGTGTAGGACGGTGCTGTCGTAAGGGCAGAGGCGCCGACAGAAAAACTCCCGCACCAAGAAAACCTGGTGCGGGAGTTTTTAGTTGCGCTAGCGACTATCTAGAGGTGCGCACAAGCGCAGATGCACAGCGCGGACGATTAGGAAATCGAAGCCTCGTAGATGCCCTTGACGGACTCAGCCATAGTTGCGTTGAAATCTTCGTCGGACTGCTGAGCGGACAGGCCCTCAGACAGTGCACGGGAGAAGGAAGCAATCATGCCGTGGTTGCGGGACAGGCGCTCGTTGGCGTCCTCGCGCTCGTAGCCACCGGACAGGGCGACAACGCGCATGACCTTCGGGTGCTCAATCAGCGGCTTGTACAGGTCATCCTTGGTCGGGATGGAAACCTTGATCATGACCTTCTGGTCATCAGCCAGGTCATCCAGGCCAGCGAGCAGCTCGCGCAGGACGATGTCCTCAGCCTCTGCCTTGTCAGCAGCGTTGATGTCGACCTCCGGCTCCAGGATCGGAACCAGACCGTGGGACAGAACCTGCTTGCCGAACTCGAACTGCTGGGCAATGTTGGCCTTGATGCCCTCTTCGTTTGCCTCGGCAATGAAGGAACGCATCTTGGTACCGAAGATGCCCTTAGCGACAGCGCGCTCCAGCAGCTCATCCAGGCCCGGGCACGGCTTCATAAGCTGAACGCCGTTTTCCTTGTCTGCCAGGCCCTTGTCAGTCTTCAGGAACGGGACGATGCCCTTCTTTTCCCACAGGTACTGAGCGGTCGGGATTCCCTCAATGTCGCGATCCATGGTCTGCTCGAAAAGAATCGCGCCAATAATCTGCTCAGAGTTGAAGGACGGGGAAGTGATGATGCGGGTACGCATCTCGTGAACCAGGTCGAACATTTCATCTTCGTTCGAGTACTGATCCTCGTTGATGCCGTACAGGCGCAGAGCCTTCGGGGTAGATCCACCGGACTGGTCGAGAGCGGCGATGAAGCCCTTGCCCTCAGTCATCTGACGTGCCTGCTCGATGTTCATTCGAGTCCTTTCGTGAGAATGAAGGAATGTCACCTACCAGGGTAACCAAAACAGTATGAGTGCGCTGTCCACCCATCACTCACATGGGGGAAGTTGAATCCGGCGGGAGTGTGCTGGTGAGGACGTCGGGCGGTGTGTCGGAGTGTGTTCGCACGTGGTTTCTGGAGCTTTCCAACGTTTTCTAGTGCTTTCCGGCGCGCTACTACGCTTAACGACGCTGCTGAGCTCAATCCTTTTTGCTATAGGTGTGGTGTGAATCACGATCGGGAAATTGAAAAATTTGAAGTTGAGTGGAACAGACTCAAGGCTGAGTACGTTATGGGTAGTGAATGACAAAGTTGAGTCAAAGGGGCGCAAGTTATGAGTTTTACACCAACAACTAAGACTGGAGAAGTTCTCCAGGAAGCTATGAAGGCCGCGACCAGCGCGGGTAACCCGGATATCCGGCCTGGGCACATTCTGGTAGCACTGCTGGAGCAAAAGGAGGGTATTGCGGCTCCACTGCTTGAAGCAGCGGGCGTTAATCCTTCCGGGGTTTTGACCCGCGCTAAGGAGTTGGTCGCGGGGTACCCGTCGGCAAGCGGGGCGAATATGGCGAACCCACAGTTTAATAGGGACGCCGTTAATGCTCTGAACGCCGCCGAGGAGCTGGCGGGGGAGCTTGGAGATGAGTATGTCTCCACGGAAATTCTGCTTATCGGTGTAGCAACTGGCCAGTCGGAGGCGGCAAATGTACTGCAATCGGCGGGCGCTACTGCCGAGGCGTTAAAGGGTGCGCTGACTAGCGTGCGTGGATCGAGGAAGGTAACAACGGAGAATCCGGAAGAGCAGTACCAGGCTCTGGAAAAGTATGCGACGGACTTAACCGCGCGGGCACGTGAGGGCAAGATTGACCCAGTTATTGGCCGCGATGCGGAGATTCGTCGCGTGGTACAGGTCTTGAGTCGTCGTACCAAGAACAATCCGGTGCTCATTGGTGAGCCGGGCGTTGGTAAGACGGCCATTGTAGAGGGGCTGGCACGACGCATTGTTGCAGGTGATGTGCCGGAATCTCTGAAGGGCAAGACGCTGATGAGCCTGGATCTGGGCTCTATGGTCGCCGGTGCGAAGTACCGCGGTGAGTTCGAGGAGCGCCTGAAGGCGGTTCTGGACGAGATTAAGGAATCCGACGGTCAGATTATTACCTTCATCGATGAGATTCACACCATCGTTGGCGCTGGCGCCACGGGTGATGGCTCGATGGATGCGGGCAATATGATTAAGCCGATGCTGGCTCGTGGTGAGCTGCGGCTGGTCGGTGCGACGACCCTGGATGAGTACCGCAAGTACATCGAGAAGGATGCTGCGCTGGAGCGTCGTTTCCAGCAGGTCTTTGTCGGTGAGCCGAGCGTTGAGGACGCCATTGGTATTCTGCGTGGTCTGAAGGAACGCTATGAGGTCCACCACGGTGTTCGCATCCAGGACTCCGCGCTAGTGGCTGCAGCAACGCTGTCGGACCGCTACATCACATCCCGCTTCCTGCCTGATAAGGCTATCGACCTGGTTGATGAGGCCGCATCGCGTCTGCGTATGGAGATTGACTCCTCGCCGGAGGAAATCGACTCCGCAGAACGCATCGTGCGCCGCCTCGAAATCGAGGAAATGGCCCTGGAGAAGGAAACTGACATCGCGTCGAAGGAACGCCTGGACAAGCTCCGTGAGGAACTTGCAGATGAGCGCGAGAAGCTCAACGCTCTGAAGACTCGCTGGCAGAACGAGAAGTCCTCGATTGATGATGTCCGCTCCGTCCGCGAAGAGCTCGATGCCCTGCGCACTGAGTCCGAAAAGGCTGAGCGCGAAGGTGACTACGGGCGCGTCGCAGAGCTGCGTTACGGACGCATCCCTGAGTTGGAGAAGAAGCTGGAGGCCGCCGAGGAATCGGTCGCTGACGCAGAGGAAAACTCCATGCTCAAGGAGGAGGTCACGCCTCAGGAAGTCGCTGAGGTTGTCTCCGCCTGGACGGGTATCCCGGCTGGCAAGATGATGCAGGGTGAGACCGAGAAGCTGCTCGAAATGGAGCTCAACCTCGGCCGTCGCGTTGTTGGTCAGAATGCCGCTGTGGAGGCTGTCTCCGATGCTGTCCGCCGTTCGCGTGCGGGTGTTGCCGATCCGAACCGTCCGACTGGTTCCTTCCTGTTCCTCGGTCCAACTGGCGTTGGTAAGACAGAGCTGGCCAAGGCGCTGGCGGAGTTCCTCTTCGACGATGAGCGTGCGATGGTGCGCATCGATATGTCCGAGTACGGCGAGAAGCACTCTGTCGCTCGTCTGATTGGTGCTCCTCCCGGATACGTCGGCTACGACGCTGGCGGTCAGCTCACCGAGGCTGTTCGTCGCCGTCCGTACACCGTCGTGCTTTTCGACGAGGTCGAGAAGGCTCACCCGGACGTGTTCGATGTGCTCCTGCAGGTGCTCGATGAGGGTCGCCTGACCGATGGTCAGGGCCGAACCGTGGACTTCCGAAACACGATTCTGATTCTGACCTCCAACCTCGGTGCTGGTGGTACGCATGAGCAGATCATGGATGCGGTCAAGATGGCCTTCAAGCCGGAGTTCATCAACCGTCTCGACGATGTAGTGATCTTCGATCCGCTGACCTCCGAGCAGCTGCGCGGCATTGTGGACATTCAGGTTCGCAACCTGGCAGAACGCCTGGAGGCACGTCGTCTGGTGCTGGATGTCTCCGATGAGGCACTGGATTGGCTGTCGGAGCGCGGCTACGACCCGGCCTACGGCGCCCGTCCGTTGCGTCGTCTGGTGCAGAAGGCAATCGGCGATGAGCTGGCACGTCGACTGCTCGCCGGTGATGTTCGCGATGGTGACCGCGTAGAGGTCACGGTTGCTGACGATAGCGAGTCGCTGAAGGTTGTCGGCTATGACGAGGATGGCGTAGCCCGAATCTAGGGCGCCTGATACTCAGGGCGATAACTGCTGAGCAGGTTGTCTGTTTGTTGGGGCGGTTTGAGAGAGTTTTCTCCTGAACCGCCCCTTTTTTGTGCCTTTATTGTCCGGGTTTATGTGTCTTGTGACCGACCGTGTGGGCTTGTTGCATTCCGGTCAGTCTGGAGTGCGCCGGTATAGTGCGCAAATATGACTAACTTTCAGTGGCGACCAGCGACAGACTCCGACCTCCCCTTCATTGCCTGGATGGACGAACTAACGGAAACATTCGGAGATGAAAGTCAGCCACTGCCGGAAGATTATGTAGTCACGAGGCGTCAGTACGTCGACCAGTGGGACGCGAGTCAGGGCGGGGTTATCCTTTTCGCCACTTCGCTTGACGACGCTGACCTCGAGTCGCTCAGTAGCGACATGACCCGCACTGACCCATTTGAACCGAGGGTTTCTCGCGAGGCTACCTACAGTGCGGCCGCCATTAAGACGGAATGGTTGGAGCGCGGGGATTCGTCGTCAAGCGAAGAGCACGAGAGCTATGAAGTGCCGGTGGGGGCGGCCTGGCTGCGTACGTTTACGCAGGACGATCCGGGGTACGGGTTTGTGGAAAATCGGATTCCTGAGGTAGCGATTGCGCTGCGTCCGGGTGTTGTTGGGCGCAGGCTGTCGCAGCCGATGATTGCAGGACTCCTTGAGTATGCGCGTGAGCTGGGGTACCCGGGGGTTAGTCTGGCTGTCCATGATGCCAACCCGCGGGCGGCGAAAGCCTATGTGAAGGCGGGATTTGAGCTAGTGGGGCGCTCGAGCTTCCCGGACCATGATGTGATGGTGGTGCGGTTTTAGGTTTTCGGCGTGCAGTTTTTGGTGGGGGCTGCGCGGGTTGGTGGGGGCTGCGCGGGTGGTGAGGGACTGCGCGAGTTGGTGGGGTGTTTAGGTCGGGAGCGTGGCAGTATTTCGGAAAAAGGTTCGAAAAAGTTGACGTAGGGGGTTGTGGTGTGTCGAATTGGTGTGCGATAATGTGGAGGAGGGAAATTAGTTAGTCCATTTGGGGATTCGGATTGCTAGCGTTTTAAAAGGGGGTGGGGAAATGTCTACACCATCGGCGTCAAACGGCGGTGGACCGCTTTCGACATCGCAGGTTTTAGATGCGGTTGCGCAGTTTGAAGCTCTGTCGACAGTCATCGTGGAGAACTTCGAAGTACTTGCACCGGATCATGCGCACGACGCATATAAGTCGATTGAGAAAGCGCGAAAACGACTCGCAGTAATTGATGCGACTTATGTGGAGACAATGAAAGGGCGGATGCCCAGCGCGGAGCACCGAAGGATCGCGTGGCTAGCGCAGGAGATGCGAATCTCGCGAGCAGAAGCGAGGCAGCGTATCAATGTCGTCGGACGTCTGAGTAGGAATGTTGATCCGTTTGCTCCGGCGAATGAGGATGTGCGAATGCCGAACCTTCGTCAGAAAGTTGAGGAAGGTGTTGTCGGTGCGGATGCTGTTGCGAAGATTGACAAAGCCGTTCGCGAGCTGCCGGCAACGGAGCATGCACAGCTGTCTAGGCTGCTGGACAAGCACATTGCAGATTTAGTGGACAAAATCCGTGTTGATGATCTCAATAAATTGCCGAACCGTCTGCGGGCGATGCTGGGGGTTGATGACCCGTATACGGATGAGGACCGTGCTCGGAAACGAAGCCTAAAAATCGGTGCTCAAGGGCCGGATGGCATGAGCCGGTTGAGCGGTGTGGTTACGCCTTCGTTTGCGGCGGTGCTCAAAAGGCTGCAGGCAGATCATGCGCGACCTGGCGGGTTACTCGAAGAAGGCGCCGATGACCAGCGGAATCCGGAGCAGCGTTTCCATGATGCCGTGGAAGCGGCGGTGAATGGGGGCTTTCAACCGGGCGGTGAGCTTCAGCCGGCGCGGGGGACGACATCGGTGGTCACCGTCGCGCATATCGCAGATGTGGCAGCGTTAGCTGGAGTCTCCCTGCCTGAGGGGGAAGATTTTGTACTTCCTGGATCGGGTAAAGCGGTCTCAGACGCGGGAGTGCGAATTTCCATTAGTCAGGCCGTGCAACAGATGGTTGATAGAAATTCGTTCCTCCAAGTATTGGGGAATGAGGGGCAGACCTTGTATTTTGGTCGGTCCCGCAGGCTGGGGACTTTGCCGCAGTATCTGGCCCTTCTTGGAGAGGAAGGAGGTTCCTCCGCGCCGGGCATGGGCACTCCGGGAGCTATGTGCGATGTTCACCATGTGCAGTCGTGGGCTTCCGGTGGTGGCACCGACCTGGATAATCTCACGTTGGTGGATCCGGGCACGCATCGAAAAATCGATGATGCTCGATGTGATGAAAATGCTTGGTGGACGCTCCGGCCGGATGAGGTGCCGGAGATTCTAGGAACTGACGAAGGGGACGGGGTTAGCGGGGAGTGTGAGCCGGCCTCTACTGATCGTGTGGTCTGGATGCCCCCGAAAGACGAGGAAGGAAACCGGAAAGCGGAATCCAATGAGGACCCCGATACGTTCGATAGCCCGGGGCGCTGGTTGCGTCGTAAAGCGCGAGAGAAACGGGTGGGGGACCCAGTGGATGGCAATGACGAGACGGGGCCGGATCCCGGTGGGTAGTCGGATTGGGAGACAGAGGCCTGGCTTAGAGGCTGATCTTCCGTTTCGTAGTCAGCTTTGCGTTAATGAAGCGGTTGAGGAAAGGGGGGGGGGCGACGCTGGCGGCATAGTGCAGCAGTTTTTCTGCGGTGGCACAGCCGGTTCCATGGCCTGTGCCTGAGATGAAAACGGCCAGGTGGGCAGCATCTTCATGCACCTTCCCAAGCTCCTAGTTTTAATAACGTACATATCGCGCTACCAAGTCAATCGATTTAGAATCCGGAATTATGACAACATCCATCTCGGTACAAGAGCTTCGTGACAAGATTGCCGGCGGCGGTCGTATCGTCGTCGTTGACGCACGCTGGTCGCGTGCTAAAAAACCATATGACTCCTACGCCACGGCTCACATCCCACTGGCCGTGTTCTGTGATCCCGAGTTGGACCTAGCAGGTGTTCCAAGCCGAGAAGCTGGTCGCAACCCGTTGCCGGATATCGAGCGTGTGCGCGATGCCGTCCGTCGATGGGGAGTCCGCTCGGAGCATCTGGTGATCGTCTACGACGCGGGCGATGGACTGTTCGCGTCACGCGCTTGGTGGATTCTGCGCTGGGCAGGTTTGGAGAATGTGCGTGTCCTCACCGGTGGGCTAGCTGCTTGGGAAGCAGATGGAAACGAGACTGCCTTCGGGCCCGGAAATCTGCCGCGGCCTGGAACGATTGCGGTGAGTGAAGGCAATATGCCTGTTGCCAGCCTCGATGACGTGCGCACCTGGTCTGAGCGTGGAATTTTGGTGGATGCGCGTGAGCCCAGCCGTTTTGAAGGTCGTAGTGAGCGCGTCGATCTGCAGGCAGGTCACATCCCGGGTGCCGTGAACCTGGCGGCTCGCAGTCTGCAAAATGCCGACGGCTCCTTCCTGCCTGTTGAGCAGCTCCGTGAGCGCTTTGCCTCCGTCGGTATCGAAGACGGTCGCAATGTAGCGGTCTACTCCGGTTCCGGTCTTCATTCCTCGCTGTTCATTCAGGCTATGGAAGAAGCGGGCATCACGGGCGCCGCTCTGTATGTCGGCGGCTGGTCCCAGTGGGCTGGCGATCCGAGCCTGCCTATCGTCCGCTTCTAAGCGGGCCCGGGCCAGGGCGACCGCCCCAGGGCCCCTGATGTGCCGTCCATGTGGCTTTTGCCCCTCGCCCTTTACCGTCCTAGAGAGTCCTGAACGCTCTCGCCTCGGGCATTGGCATTGCGCCAGACGGGGGACGGCATCTTGTCGCTGACCAAATAGAACGGCTTCTGGCTTAAGCTAGGAGATTAATGATTCCCCTAGTATTCACCCTCGCAGCGATTCTCATCATCGCCGCAGTCGCGCTGTTCGTTGTCGACCGCCGCCGTCGCAGCACAAGTGAGACTGCTGTGGCGTCTCCGTCATCGCCATCGCTTTACGACGAGCCCTCGGACTCCACCGGCGAAGTAACCGGTGTGGCGGCAGAAGATGTTGTGTCCGAACAGTCGGATTCTTCGGAGCAAGGCAGCCCCGAGACAGCTTCTGTGGCGAGACCGAATGTCGCAGCTGATGCTGACTCTGAGGTTGTCGCTGAGACTGATGGTGCCGCTGAAGTTGACTCTGAAACTGAGGTTTCGACGACAGAACTGGGGACTTCAGCTGTAGAAATAATGCCGACGGAGCCTGAATCTGTCTTGGGAATCGAGCCGGCGGCCACTGCTGAAATGCCCGAAGCAACAGAAGACGCGAGTGCTCCCGAAACATCGGAAGCAGCAGCTGACCTGAATGCGGGAACGGACGTGACTCTCCGAAGCGGCGCGGAGTCCGGCACAGAATCTGGCGCGGAGCCAGCTGAGTCGGTGACTGCTGAAGATACCGATACCACGGATGAGCCCGAGACAGGTTTAGTGGACAACACCAGTGCCATAGATGCCAACAGCACCACTGCTCCTGACGCTCGCATTGGAACTGTTGACGGTGCAGAATCCGAAGCTGCGTCCGGCGTAAAAGCCGAGACTGGCGAAGTACCGCAACCATCCGATCGTGCGGCGCGCACCCAGGCCACCCTGCCCACTGAGTCCACCCCGCCCGCGCAACCGCAGCGCGCCCAGCAGCAGTCAGTGGCCCCTGTCCGTCGACGTATCAGCGGTCGCCGTGTGCGTCACCTGCGGAAGGCCTGGGCGCAGGAACGTAATTCTGTCTACAACCGTGTGGACCATGAGCTGCCGTCGTACTGGCAGCGTACGCCGGACGGCGATGCCAAGGCCGTGGTCTCCGGTTTCGCCTTTGGCCGGGAAATGCACCTCGCCGATGTCGGCGGCATCACCACCATCGCCATCCGCCGCTCTGTATCCAGCGATGAGGTTTTCGAGTTGCGCCGCAGCGGCGGCACGACGCTGCCTCACGTAGCTACCGAAGCCGGCCTGGTAGTCGCAGCTACCGACCCAGAGCTCATTCATCGCATCTTCGACGACCGTGCAACTCGCATGCTTGCCGGCGTACACCCGGCCATTACCCGCATGTGGTCTGAAAACTCCTGGTCCTTGGCTCAGCTGATTGATAATTCAGTGCCAGAGGACTGGGACGGTGCACTGGCATCGCTGTCGGACTTCTCCGACATTGCGCGCAGGTTGCCACCGGCGGAAGGCGAAACCGTCGCTCCGGACACTAATCAGTGGGATCCCACTCGTTTGCAGCTCACCGGCCAGTCCGTTGACTCTGGTTCCTTGATTTCGGATGGAACCGGGCGTGGGCACTTGCACGCGGTACCAGATCAGCGTCGCAACGGTTCTGCTAACCACGAATCGCAGGATCACAGCTCACAGAACGGGCATGCCCAGAGTCACAGCGCGCAGAATAGCAAGGGCGAAGAGCCGCTGGATGTTGAGGAAATTGTTTACGCAGATTCTCCTTCGTCCTCGTCCGCTGCTACCGCGGATGCAACCACGGATGATTCGCAGTGGCCGTCGCAAAGCAATGCACAACCCACGGTGGTGCAGGCGATTGACGGTTCGTCGTGGCGCCCTACGCGGGATATACCGCTGGATCCGACGGCGCTGCCTTCGCGGTCGACGGCACGAAAGATGGGTGCAAACGTTGGCGAGTCGGAGGACATTGGAGATTCTGGCCAGCAGATTCCTGCGCTTGGGGAGGACCCCGAACATAGCCGGATGCGCTCGAGCCAGGGGCGTGTGGTGCGATCAAATGTGAAGCCCGCCAGTATTTTTACCGACGCCGCCCCAGACCTCGACAGCAGCGACGACCCCACCGAATCTGTATCCGAGGACAAGGGCGTAACCCCTGATTCCGCGGACGAGTAGAACCAGACATATCCTTGAGCACACAGTCGTTTATTTAGGAGACAACCTCAGATGAGCATCCACACGAGCAATGTCAATCAGGAGAAGCTGCAGCGTTTGGCCGAGCTGGTCAAGGAGCTGGCGGTTGTTCATGGCAAGGTCACGCTGTCGTCTGGACGTGAGGCTGACTACTACGTTGACCTGCGCCGCGCCACCCTACATCATGAGGCCTCGCGCCTGATTGGTTCCCTGCTACGGGAGCTCACTGCAGACTGGGACTACGCGCACGTCGGTGGTCTGACGCTTGGCGCGGACCCGGTGGCTACCTCTGTCATGCACGCCGAAGGGCGTCCAATTGATGCCTTTGTGGTGCGTAAGGAAGCCAAGAAGCACGGCATGCAGCGCCGCGTCGAGGGGCCGGACATTGTGGGCAAGAAGGTCCTGGTTGTTGAGGACACCACCACCACGGGCAACTCGCCGCTGACCGCCGTCGCTGCCCTACGTGAGGTCGGTGCTGAGGTTGTCGGTGTAGCCACGGTGGTTGACCGCGCGACGGGCGCCGACGAGGTCATCAAGGCTGAAGGCCTGGAGTACCGTTACCTGCTCGGTTTGGATGACTTGGGTCTGGCCTAAGAATCTGAGCGCTAGAGCTTTCGCCGAGCCTCACCCTGCTCACCCGCCCCCAACGCAGCCCCACGAAAGAGGAACATCCCCATGACCACCAAGCGCGCAGGACTCTTGTCCAAGCTCACCACGACCAAACTTCCCGGCACCAAGGAAACCGTCGCTGACATGTTTGTGCGTCGCACGGGCGAGGGTCTCGGCGCACTCGTCGGTATCGCCAGCGCGAGCTCCGACACCCGCCGTGCCCCAGAACGTGCCGGCTACATCGCCGCCAGTGCGGTCAACGTTGTCTCCAGTGCCTTCGGCTGGGAGACTCCACGTCGAGTTTCCAAGACTGTCCTCATGCCACTGTTGGCGGCCAATGTTTGGCGCCGTCGCCACGAGACGTCTCGCTTTACGACGACCACCCTGCTCATCGGCCTCGCTGGCGGTTGGTTGGGCGACTTGATTCTCATGCCGAACAAGCCGAACCTTAACCGCGGTTCTGTGCCGTTCGCAGTTAACCAGGTTGCCTACCACGTGCTGCTGTGGCGTGCCGGAGCTCGCATTAGCGCGCTGCGTGCTGCCATTCGCTTCCCACTGTGGGCTGGTTCGGTACCGCTGGTCGGTGCTGTAAAGCCCGAGGCGCTGCCCGCTGCTGTTGGCTACGGTCCGCTGCTGGCTGTGACCTCCGCACTGGCCGATGACCCGGCGCTGCTGGAGGGCGCCGGTGCTGTCGGCACCGATGAGCAGACCGGCCTGCCGATCGCCGATGCCGCCTACGGCCTAGGCCACGGTGGCAACCTGTTCCTCATCTCTGACACGCTACTGATGGCTCGAAAGATGTTTGCGGAGGAGGGCGTCGTCGGCAAGCTTCTGAATGCGGCAGTGATGGATACCTACACCGTGGCGCAGTTGTTCCTGGTCGAGGGGCTGTTGGCTCTTGACCGCGCCTGAGCCTGGGAAGGGTCCGACCGAATGGTTTGAGGCTCGTGTCGGGGTGGGGCCGTGGGAGCAGGAGCACCCGAACGAACCCCGGCCGACCGGCCCAGAATACGATGAACAGCTTCTGGATGAGGGCGACCGGCGCAATGTCGTCGATGCCTACCGCTACTGGACGATGGAGGCTATCGTCGCGGAGCTGGATAAGCGTCGTCATCCGTTGCACATCGCCATCGAGAATTTTGAGAATGACTCCAACATCGGCACCGTGGTACGCACCGCAAATGCCTTCCTGGTGGAGGCCGTGCACATCGTGGGGCGCAAGCGTTGGAATCGTCGCGGCGCGATGGTGACTGACCGCTACCAGCACTTGCTGCACCACGAGACGGTGTCGGAGGTCATTAGCTGGGCGCGCGAGCATGATTTGGCTGTGGTGGCCGTGGACAATGTGCCGGGTTCTGTACCCATCGAAACCGTTGAGTTGCCCGAGCGTTGTCTTTTGCTCTTCGGCCAGGAGGGGCCGGGAGTGACTGAAGAGGCACAGCAGGCGGCGGATTTGACGGTGTCGATTGCCCAATTTGGCTCGACGCGTTCGATAAATGCGGGGGTAGCGGCGGGTATTGCCATGCACTCTTGGATTCGTACTCATGCAGATATCACCGCGGCCTGGTAATTGTCTGCTTAGGTGTTTTATTTCGAAGGCTGTTTTAGAGCTGTTTCACAGCCGTTTTAAGGAGAGCCAGTGGTTCTAAAAATGTCGCGTCCGGAGGCCGAAACGTGGGCCTATCGTGCGGACGTGGCTGAACAGGCGATTCGCAACCGTCATGCGGCGAAGCTGTGGGGTCTTCCGGGCACGAATTTGGCAATGGCTTCCTGGCCCGCGCCGCTTCGACATAAGGTCTTCATCAACTGGCATTACTGGTGGCAGGCGCAGTATCTCGACTGCCTGGTAGACGCAGCCAAGCGCGTGCCTTCTAAGGAGAAGTACCGCGCTATCCGCCAGACCACTCGGGGTATCCGCATTCGCAACCTCACGCTGCTGACCAAGAACAAGTACTACGACGATCGCGCGTGGATGGCGTTGGCGCTCGGGCGTGCCGACGCTGTCCTCGGCGCATCGGTGCCCAAGAAGACGACAGCACGGCTGATTTCATGCTTGGGCGATGGTCGGCAGGAGTCCACGGGTGTGCTGCCGTGGCGTGAGCAGGACCTCTTTTTCAACGTCCCCTCGAACGGTCCTGCAGCCATCGCTCTGGCCCGGGCTGGTCGTATCAAGGAGGCAGAGGAACTTATCGATTGGGTTTACGCCAACCTCCTGTCGGACTCAGGGCTGCTCTACGACGGCATTCGCTTGTCCATGGCAGGTGCCGTCGTGCAGAAGGGCATGTTTACGTACAACCAGGGTGTCATGATTGGCGCTTGCCTCGAAGTGGGACTTGCGCTTCGGGCGCACGGCCAGCGTGAACAGGCGACGAAGTATTTCACGCGCGTGCAAAACCTCATCCACGCGGTGGCAAAGGATTTGGCGACCACCGACAATGTTATCGCCGGTGCCGGTGGCGGCGATGGTGGTCTGTTCAACGGTATCCTGGTGCGATACCTCGCCGATGCGGCGGTGCGTTTGCCTGGAGACAATCGCATGAATCGCGCGGCAGCTCGCATTGCTCGCCGACTGGTTCTGGCTTCGGGGGAGAAGTGCTGGTACCACCGCCTCGAGGTTGATGGCCTGCCGCTTTTCCCCGCAGATTGGAACGATAATGCTCAGTTCCCACAGGGCGGTTCGGTTGCGCAATCAGTCGGTGGCGCGGTTCGCGGTTCGGCGATTAAGGAGCGTGACCTCTCTGTCCAACTGTCGGGTTGGATGCTGATGGAAGCGTGCGCCCGAGTGGCCGATTTTGTTGCGACCAAGCTGGAAAATGGTGAGTCGTTGGATTCGACGAAGCCGAGCTGCCCGGAGTAGTCGGGGAACGCTAGTTGGTCGTCATCTGGCGCTTGCCGACGTTGTACCACCGCGCTGTGCCCGCCGTTGCCAACAGGGAGTCACCTACTGAGCCCCTGCCATCGCCACGTGATGCCTGGCACAATAGGACGCATGAAACTCAATGACATGATGGCTCCTGCTCCCGTGAAGCTCCCCGTTCTTGACGAGGCCGTTGCTGCCCGCAACGGTGGCGCAAGCCCGGAGGCCGTGGTTCGCGCATGCCCGCGCGATTCCCAGGCTTGGGCGGATTTGGCTGAAAGCGCCTTGTCCGAGGGCCAGGAGATTCAGGCCTATGCCTTCGCTCGCACTGGTTACCACCGCGGTCTGGACCTGCTGCGTGGAAACGGCTGGAAGGGGTTCGGAGCCATTCCGTGGGAGCACGAGCCGAATCGTGGTGTGCTCCGCGCCTTCGCAGCGTTGGCTAAGGCTGCTAAGGCTATCGGCGAGGATGATGAATTCGATCGCATGATGGCGTTGCTGCGTGACAGTGATGAATCCGCGTTGCCAGAACTGGGTCTTTAATCGCGCACAGAGATTCAGCGGGCACATAAGGGTGCACAACAGCACAACGGGTACATAAAAAGCGCACAGTTTTTTACATGAGGATGGTGACTTCGGCATGGCTGGCATAGCTGGTGGGGAAGATAAGGATGCCGCAGCTGCCAGGAATCTAGAGGACCTTGCTCCCGCGCATGTCGACGACCTCGTCGAAGCTAAGGAAACGCAATTCGTCGAGGATAATCCGCGCCCGGATTTCCAAGATTTTCGCAATACGTACCTACATCCGGCCTCCCGCGCAGCAAACAAGCTGCGTCAGAAAGTGAGGCCCCGCACGCGTTTCCTCCATGCGATTGACCGTGTGCGCTCCCGTTGGATGCTCATTGTCCAAGCCACGTTAGCCGCTGGGTTGGCCTACTGGTTCGCACTTGAGGTACTGGGGCACCCCAACCCGTTCTTCGCGCCGATGGCCGCTTTCATCAGCCTCAACGTGATGACCGCAGGTCCTCGCTTAAAGCACTCTGTGGAGTTGGTGCTCGGTGCCTCGTTGGGAGTCGGCATTGGTGATGTGATTATCTCCATCCTCGGCTCGGGTATCTGGCAGCTGACCGTCGGTGTGTTTGTCGCCATGGTCATCGGTGTGTTTGTCGGTCGAGGACCGCTTGTGGTCAACCAAGCGGCATCTTCAGCCGTGCTCATCGCCACCATTATTCCGCCGGGCACCGCTGGTTCTTATTACCGAATGATCGATGCTCTCGTCGGTGGTGTGGTGGGCATTATTGTGCTCATGATATTGCCGCGAAGCCCGCTGGCGGGTGCTCGCCGCAAGGTGGCCAAGGTCCTCGACATGGGTGCAGATGTACTTTATGACATCGGCATCGGCATGAAAGAGGGCGACACCGATCGCATCCGCACCGCACTGAGCGTGGTGCGCTCCATGCAGGCGCAAGTCTCGCTGATGGACCGCACTGTCGCCGACGCGGGCGAGCAGGTCCGTATCTCGCCGTTGCTCTGGCGCTCTCGGGATAGAATCCACTCGCTGTCGCGCATGGTACATCCCGTCGACAACGCCATGCGCAACATCCGTGTGCTCGCGCGTCGCGCTATCACCGCACGTGAGGATCACATCGACTTCTCGTCCGAACTGTGCGCACTTGTTCTAGGCGTGTCTGAAGGTACGCGCCTGGTCAGTCATGTGCTTGACGACGAAGCCGCCGTGCGCCGAATCCCAGAGTGGGGCGAGTTGCCTTTCGAATCCGGCGACATCGCTATCGCTCAGCTTTCCGAGGGATCCGGAGAGGTCAAGCTTGAAGACGTGGTTCGGTACTTGCGTCGTCTAGCGGCGAAAATGCACCCGCGCGTGATCGAGGACGCAACGCTGTCGGAACAGGTTGTGTTTGCGCAGTCCCGCTCCTTGGTGGTGGACCTGTTGCAGGTGTGTGGCCTGTCCAGACGTTCAGCTGTGGCAACGCTGCCGCCGACGACGCCGTTCCCAGCAATGCCGCCGGAGGTATGGGACGAGTAGCCGGTGAGACGTGGGCGAGTAGTGGCTCGCCAGGCGCACTTGCTACTGCAGCATGCTCTAGTGCGGTACGCGCTTGACCTCGACGCCGCCGAAAGCGACGAAGCCGCGCACAATAATCTTCGGAGCCTGTCCTGCGCCAGGAGCAGGAAGGTTGCGTCCCGGCTTTCCAGTAACATCCGTGCCTCCGAAGATGGGCAGCACGTCGACATCAACTTGGTAGTGGTCGGGGACAATGACGTCGACTCCACCGAAGGCGCAGCCAATGTTGACGACAGTGGTTTCCGCGGTAAGGATGGCCTCGCGGAAATCCAAGCCAGTCCCGCCGAAGGCCGCCACCGTGGTGTGCGTGGGAGCGCACGTCCAAGGGCCTCTCTTGTCGGTGCCGCCAAAGATGCCGATGGAGAGCTTCGAACCAGTTGCCGCGGCGGAGCTATCAATCCGGGCTGGTTGATGATTGCTGGCTGCATTCGGTGCCACTGAATGGTGCTCGTCCGGGACGCTGTGCAGGTTCGGGCGCAGGTTAGGGTTTGGGTGCGCATGTGGAGTCGGCTCGGCCAGGTTCGCGGGCAGCGACAAGTCCTGTGTCAATGTGGGCAACTCATCAATGTACGTTGCCTTTTGGGCTTTCTCGGTGCGCTCCTGCAGTTCCGCAAAGTCAATCTGGCCATCGCGGAATGCCCATTCCAAGCGTTCCAGCGCAGTGTGGCGGGCTTGGTCGCCAGCGCGTAGCCGTGGGGTGTTGTCAGTCATGATGCTGTCCTATCGAGGCAGTGGCGGGCAGGGGCTTTAACACCCAAATGTTATCTGTACTCGAGCTATCGCGCAGGCCACTTTCGCGCAAGCCACTTTCTCACGGGCAGACCGTGGCTATTGCCCCGACGCAGTTAGTGCACAATCTGCAAGTCGCGAAGGTGTCGGTACAGAGTTGTCTTCTCTCGCGGCTTTCGAGACTCGACTCCATCGCGCACATATCGGAAGCCCAGGCCACCAACTTGAACTGCCCGACCCGTCATCGGACGGTGTAGCTCGCGGGCCGGGGCTTCTTTCGCTTTACGACGGCCACCGCGCCCCAATCCGAGTCGGCTCAGCAGGCCTTTGTTGCCTCCATCCTCGTTACCGATTTCCGCTTCCGGAGCCGGAACTTCGGCCGCAACGATGCCCGGGGCGTCGGGGGTAGGGCGAATCTGCAGGCCGGTGGATGTGCCGGAGAACATCTGATGCTCGTCGACATAGACCTCGCCAGTAAACCCGTTTGCCGAGGACACTCCGGTAATTCCCGGCTCTGTCAGTAGGGCGTAACCAACAATTGCGTGGCCGGTGTCATCGCGAATCAGCGGCACTGGCGTCGTCGGGCGTGTGAGCGCGGTCGCCGCATCGAGCCCTTCTCCTCCTTCGATGCCCCAGTTTTTGGCCGCGGTCGACGGTGCGGTGGGGACATGTGCCACTTCAATCCACAGGAGGTTCTTGCGCATCAGGTAGGTTGCCACGGTAGCCAGTGCCGCGTCGGTGCCAACGACCACAATTCGTAACGGCTCGCTCGGCTTTTGCGGAGCGGGTTGCGGAGCGCCTAAGTGGTCGACTTTCTTCTGCTTGGAGATTTCCTCCGGCGTCGGAGCTGTATCGACAGGCAGTACGTCCTTGGCCAGGTCGTCGATGAAAGCCAGCTCCTTGCGGGTGGGGATCATCGCGACGTCGTGAAGCGCATAGGCGGGTGGTGCCGGAGTAGCTGGTGCTGATGGTGTGGACGGTGCTGATGTAGACCATGATTGGCGGAGCAATTGGGGAAACGCGGGTACATCGGGGCCACACTGCAGCACAACAATACGCATAGGACTACACTCTAATGCGTCGTCTGCAATCCCAGGAGTTGAAGTAGGACTATGGCCGCAATCATTATCGTCGGTGCCCAGTGGGGCGACGAGGGCAAGGGCAAAGCAACCGATATTCTCGGTGGCCGCGTCGACTACGTCGTCAAGCCCAACGGTGGCAATAACGCCGGCCACACCGTTGTCGTCGGCGGTGAGAAGTACGAGCTGAAGCTGCTTCCGGCGGGTGTGCTGTCGGAAAACGCTGTGCCGATTATCGGTAACGGCTGTGTGGTCAACCTCGAGGCGCTTTTCGACGAGATTGATGGCCTCGAAGCTCGCGGTGCAAAAGCCTCCCGCCTGCGCGTTTCCGGCAATGCCCACATGGTTGCTCCGTACCACCAGACGCTGGACCGCGTGACCGAGCGCTTCCTGGGTAAGCGCGCTATCGGCACCACTGGCCGCGGTATCGGCCCGACGTATGCCGACAAGGTCGGCCGTACGGGCTTGCGTGTCCAGGACATTCTGGATGAGTCGATTCTGCGCCAGAAGATTGAGTCTTCGCTGGCTCAGAAGAACCAGATTCTGGTCAAGCTGTACAACCGCCGCGCTATCGACCCGGATGAAGTCTTTGATTACTTCATGGGCTTCGCCGATCGTCTGCGCCCGATGATTATCGACTCGGAGTTTGAGCTCAATCAGGCTTTGGATGCCGGCAAGCACGTCCTCATGGAGGGCGGCCAGGCCACCATGCTCGACGTCGACCACGGCACCTACCCGTTCGTGACCTCCTCGAACCCAACCGCTGGTGGTGCCTGCGTGGGCACCGGCATCGGCCCGACGAAGATCACTTCGGTGCTGGGCATCATGAAGGCCTACACCACCCGCGTCGGTGCTGGCCCGTTCCCGACGGAGCTGTTCGACAAGTGGGGCGAGTACCTGCAGACCACCGGCGGTGAGGTCGGAGTCAACACCGGCCGTAAGCGCCGCTGTGGTTGGTACGACTCGGTGCTGGCTCGCTACGCCGCGCGCGTCAACGGTTTCACGGATCTGTTCATCACCAAGCTGGATGTCCTGACTGGTATCGGCGAGATTCCGATTTGTGTCGCTTACGACGTTGATGGCGTGCGTCACGACGAAATGCCACTCACCCAGTCGGAGTTCCACCACGCTGTCCCGATTTACGAGACCATGCCTGCATGGGACGAAGACATCACTGGCTGCCGCACCTTCGATGAGCTGCCGGACAAGGCCAAGGATTACCTGAACCGCCTGGAGGAGCTCTCCGGCGCTCGCATTTCCTACATCGGTGTTGGCCCGGGTCGTGACCAGACCATCGTTGTCCACGATGTGCTGGGCAACTAGCGCTGGGCAACTAGCGCTGGGTACTTAGCCTGGGGGGGGGCAGTGGCGAACTAGCCGGAAAATAGTCCGGCTTTCGACCCGGCTTTATCGAACTGTTAGATAAAAAATCTTCGGTGTCGAAACTGCTGGCTGCTGTAAAAAAGAACATTTGCTAACCACGAGAAGGCTCTGGGAATTATCAGTTGACACTGGCATCCCAGAGTCATTTTTGTATCGTAGGCCTCACCGCGTGGTCCAACGACAGAAGTCCAAACGACAGAAGGCGTGTGGTTTTCATGCAAAACACAGGACACCGAGTACAACGACTGGCAAGTTCCGCCGTACTTTCCGGCGCGATGGTTTTCTCCGCAGTAGGTGGAGCCGTTGCAGCTCCCGCGGCTCAGGCGGAACCGGCCCCAGTGCCGGCACCGGCTCCGGCGAAGGCAGATAGCTGTACCCCGAACCCGGCAGCACCTGAAATCCAGGAGGCCCTGGATAAGGTCAACAGGGAGCGTCCGAACAACCATGATGGGTGGAAGTACACTGGCACCTCCAACTTCAGCCCGTGTAGCGATTTGAGCTTTGCTCTCGCAGATCAGGCCAAGCAGGGCAACGCTCAGTCCTCCACTGTGCTGTTGATGTTCCACAAGGGTGAGTTCATTGGTACGGACTCTGACCGGCCTCAGCACATCAACAAGGTGACGCCGACCCCTGATGGTAAGAACATCTCGGTCATCTACCACGACTGGGAGGCCCAGGAGGCCGCAGGTGCGCCGAACGCTGATGCGGCCAAGTTCACCTCTAATGTTCACTTCTTCTGGAACGGAGATCACGTCGTCCACGAGGGCAAGATTCCCGGCGGCGCGACACCCGCTTCCTAAGGACTCCCGAGAATTTTCGAGAGCTTTCGAAAATTCTTGGACACTCCCGGGGTCTCTTGAGTTTTCCCAAGTAAACTCAATTCAGAGTCGGACATGAGAAAGTAATGCTCCGTCGTAGCGCAGTGCTTGAGAAAACTTGAGAGAACAGAAGAGGTTCCAGCCATGAGTGGTCATTCAGTTCGTCGCGGGTCGATGCTGGTTAGCGCGGCGGTCGCAGGTGTAGTGGCTTTGTCCGGTTGCTCCACTGATGAGACCGCAGCACCGACCTCTGCTTCTCAGGTAGATCAAGAAACGACGACCATCACTACGACCACCACTGTCGAGGATGACAGTGAAAGTGCAGATACCCCCAATCCGGATGTCGATGACAACGACTCCGATGGGGGTTCTTCTGCGCCAACCCAGGAAGAGGCTTTCGAAGAAGCGGTTGCCGACCTGAACTCAATGGAAGGTGGCAATGGCAGCGGTTGGACAGTCACGGACGATACGAACTGGGATACCACCAGCGAGTTGACCTTTGCCTCAGCAGTACAGAATGAAATTACGCATTCAACTACCGCTGGTGCAGTGCTGCTGTTTCATAAGGGCGAGTACGTGGGTACCGCCGGTGGTCCGCAGACAATCAACTCGGTCGAGGGCGATGGCAAAACTGTGACCGTCAATTTCTTCGATGTCAATAAAATGATCGAAGACGGCGGTGCCTTCGCCTTTAAAGACCAGTACAACGCTCCCGTTACGTACTCCTGGGATGGGTCAGAGGTCGCTCAAGAAGGCGAGATTCCAAAAGCAGAGGGAAATTAAACGCTCACCCCGCACTCTCTCCAGATGCGAGTGCTGTCAGGCCGTTTTAAAGTAGTGGCGCGCCACACAGTTTTCATCTAGATTTCTGTGTTCCGTAAACCTCCGACGGTAGTTTGTCGACACTGTGTTGTCGGTACTGCGCCGTCGCTATGAAGTCGCTAATACTACGCCCAAAGAGGAAAAATCACCGGCCATGTCTTCTCGCAACTCATCTGACTCCATGTTTGACGAACGGACCAAGCAGAGCGAGCAGCCTCAGAATTCACGCGTCCACGGCACGCGTCGCGCAATCGCAGCCATCGCTATGGGCGCGTTTGCTATTTCTCCTATTGCAGCATGCAGCAATGATGCGGACAACGACGCGGCATCGTCGTCAAGCAGTGCAAGCGCGGTTAGCACTACGTCGAGCGAAGAGAAGACCTTTGAAAAGCAGCAGGTCGCTGAGCTGAATGCGGCCGCGAATGTGCGGCCGGCTGCGATGGCTAAGCTGCCGGAGGGTTTTGATCTGCAGTCACACCGTGGTGGTCGCGGTGAGTGGACGGAGGAGTCCAAGCAGGCGATGATCAACTCGTTGGAGCTGGGCGTTACGACGTTGGAGCTGGACATCGTCCTGACGAAGGATGGCGTGCCTATGGTCTGGCACGATCCGGAAATCCAAGACGACAAGTGCTCGGACACCGAGCCAGTGACGGAGGGGGACCCGCAGTACCCGTACGTCGGCAAGCTCGTACATGATCTCACCTATGAGCAGGTACAAACCCTGGTCTGTGACAAGAAGCTCGAGGACTTCCCGGATGCGGAGCCAATCAAGGGCAATAGGATGATGACCCTGCCGGAGCTGTTCGAGCTGACTAAGGATAACCAGGACATCCACTTCAACATTGAGACCAAGATCGAGGGCGAAAAGCGCGCTGACTCGGCAGAACCGCAGGAGTTCGTCGATGTGATTCTCGACGAGATTGACCGCGCGGGTGTGGCTGATCGTGTGATGATTCAATCCTTCGATTGGCGCTCGTTGCCGCTGGTCGCGGAACGGAACCCGGAGATTCCGCTGGTCATGCTGTGGGACGAAACCACCTGGAAGAAGGATTCTCCTTGGATTGGCGATGTCAATTACGACGAGGTCAATGGCGACATCATCGAGGCCGCCAAGCAGCTCGGCGTGCAGGTGCTCTCGCCGACGCACAGCATTCCTTACGGCAAGACACCGTCGGATGCTGACTACCACCCGGTCGCCACGCCGGAGCTAATCTCCCGTGCGCATGAGGCCGGCATGAAGGTGGTGCCATGGACGGTGAACGAAAAGGAGACCATGCGCGAGCAGATTGCCGCTGGTGTCGACGGCATCATCACCGACTACCCGACGCGACTGCGCGAGGTCTTGGCCGAGCTGAATATGCCGCTGCCGGAGCCTGCTCCGGTGGGTGATGCAGCGATGTCGACGAACTAGTAAACCCGGCCAGCACCAGCGGAAACTCGTCTGTATCCCTGTTTTGCCCATGTTTAGCTCTGCGGGCCGAGCGTGTTTCGTGTCACACTTGACCTTATGACGCGTTTGAAAGTGCTTGCCGACGTTGACACGGGTATCGATGACAGTCTTGCTCTCGTCTACCTCGCGGGGTTGCATACCGCAGGCGAGATCGAGCTGGTGGGTGTGACCTGCGCAGGTGGTAACACCACTGCGGCATGGTCTGCCCGTAATACCAAGTACATGCTGAATCTTTGTGGTTGTCCGGAGGTTCCGGTCGTCAGCGGTTTCGAGGGGCCCGCTGACCGTGAGCTGACCACCACGCCTGAGACTCATGGCCCGTACGGGCTGGGCTACAACCTGGCGCCACCGGCCGTCATCTACGAACCGGGGCGCGCAGGAGCGGCGGATCCGCTGGCGCTGTGGCGCCAGGTCATCGAGCAGGCACGGTCGACGGGGGAGAAGGTGCACCTGCTGGTCACTGGCCCTATGACCACCTACGTGGCCGCTTTGAAGAAGTACCCGGAACTCATGCGGGAGCTCGACGGCGTGACCATTATGGGTGGTGCTGTGGAGTACCACGGTAACGTTACCGAGTTTGCGGAATGGAACTTCTGGGTTGACCCCACCGCGGTCATCGAGGTCTTCGGCACCGCGGGCGCTGTGGCCGTCGAGCGCCCGGAGGATGCCGTGCGCAGCATCGCCACCGCCGCAGGCGCGCCGGTGCCGACGCTGGTTCCGCTCAATGTCACCGAGACCATCACCATTAGTGATACTGAGATTGAATCCTGGCGAGATGCCGGTATGAACCCGGAGCTACTGCGTGTTCTGCGTCGCTCACTGAAGTTCTACTTTGAGTTCCACCAGGGAGTTGGAGTCGGTTACAAGGCGCAGGTTCATGACCTCTTTGCCGCGATGGTGGCCGTCGGTGCGGTGACCGGGGAAGTGGAGAAGATGCGTCTCGTGGGCGTCGATAAGCGAACCTTTGCAGATGAGCCAGCACGCCGCGGCCAGGTGGTGGAGGATTCAGCCGGAGCGGTGGCGAATGTTGTCCTGGCCGCTGACCGTGAGGTGGCGCTGGCTGAGTTCCAGCGGGTGTTCCCGCGCTAGGTTCCCGCCCGTGCCCGCCGCGGTGAATCAGCTCGCTGTCGTATGCTGGAGGCAATCAATTTAACAGCTGCTGGTTGCGCAGCGTATGTGCCGTAGACGAAAGCGAATTTATCTCGATGTTCACCCCTGAAGTCACCGGAACCCCGTACCAGCCGGGAGCAACGCGAGTTCTGCTGCTCGGCTCTGGCGAGCTCGGCAAGGAGGTGACCATTGCTTTCCAGCGTCTTGGCGTTGAGGTGCACGCTGCCGATCGCTACGAGCATGCACCGGCACACCAGGTAGCTCACCACGCCTACGTGTTGAATATGTCGGACCCTAGCGCACTGCGGGACCTGATTCTCCAGGTCAAGCCACACTTCATCGTCCCTGAGATTGAGGCTCTGGCAACCGAGGTGCTGGCAGAGGTCGAGGAAGATGAGACGCTGGACGTCACCGTTATTCCGACCGCACGGGCGACTCAGCTGACCATGAACCGAGAGGGTATTCGCCGCCTGGCTGCGGAAGAGGTGGGGCTGCCGACTTCCCGCTATCACTTCGCCTCCAGCTTTGATGAGTTCACCGCAGCTGTTGATGAGATTGGCTTCCCATGCGTGGTCAAGCCGGTCATGAGTTCCTCGGGCAAGGGACAGTCCACGCTGCGTTCGCCGGAGGATGTCCAGGCCGCGTGGGATTACGCCATGAGTGGCGGTCGCGTTGAGTCCGGTCGCGTCATCGTGGAGGGCTTCGTCGATTTCGACTATGAGATCACGCTGCTGACCGTGCGCTCCGTGGATCCGGAGACCGGCGAGGGGGCAACGTGGTTCTGTGAGCCCATCGGCCACCGTCAGCAGGATGGTGACTACGTTGAGTCCTGGCAACCGGCTGCCATGAGCGAAAACGCCCTGGACAATGCTCGCTCTGTCGCCGCGCGCATCACCAACGCGCTGGGCGGTCGCGGTATCTTCGGCGTCGAGCTGTTTGTCCGCGGCGATGAGGTGTGGTTCTCCGAGGTCAGCCCGCGTCCGCACGACACCGGCATGGTCACCATGGGTACGCAGCGTTTCTCCGAGTTCGAGCTGCACGCGCGCGCAGTGTTGGGTCTGCCTATCGACGTCACGCTGGTGTCCCCGGGAGCCTCCGCTGTCGTCTACGGCGGTGCTGACATCGAGCAGCCGGGTTACACCGGGCTGACGGAGGCCATGGCTATTCCGGAGACCGATATTCGTATCTTTGGTAAGCCGGTTGCTGGCCCGCGTCGCCGCATGGGTGTTGCTGTTTCGACCGCGGATTCTGTCGATGCTGCTCGTGAGCGCGCATCGGAGGCGGCATCAAAGATTAAGGTCGTCGAACTGGGGTAGTTCGACGACCTAGTGTGCGCTGCTGGTGTTGCTTGGGAAAGGAACGCTGCAGCGCACTTTTTTGTGCCCGCTGTGGTGCGTAAGCTACTTGATCTACTTGGACTTCTGTACCGGTGGCTCGGCCGACCAGGGGAAGACGATCCAGTCATCGGTGTGCTTCCAGACGTAGTCCGGTGCAATCTCCGAGCGGGACTTGCCGTAGAGCACAGCGGAACGGACTTCAGCGCCGTGCTTCTTGAGCAGGTCGAGCACCAGATGCAGCGTGCGACCGGAGTCGGCCACATCGTCAACGACCAGCAGGCGGCGGTTGGAAATCGATTCGATGTCCAGGAGCGGCTCCAGCAGAACCGGATCCGGCAGGGTCTCCGCCACGTCGGTGTAGAACTCGACGTTGATGGCGTCAGAGAGCTTGACGCCCATGGTGTAGCTGAGTGCGCCTGCTGGCAGCAGGCCACCGCGGGCCACGGCGATAATAATCTCCGGGTCGAAGTCCGAGTCGACAATCTGCTGTGCCAGTTCACGGGAGGCGACGCCGAAGCCTTCCCAGGTCAGAACTTCCTTGACGTCCAGGTTGGATGAGTCTGCATGATAAGCCATGTATTAACTCTAATCCGAAGATCGACTGACGTGCACAATCAACTGTCCGGTTAGACCCGATGCGCTAGCTCGCGACGGTCTCCACAACAGCTTCGTGCACAGCTTCGGCCACGTCATCGGAATCTGGCTGCTTTGCGACGACCGTGGAGGCCGCAACCATGTCAGCCCACTCGACCAGCTTCTTGCGCTCGCGGCCTTCGGCTTCGCCCGCGGCACGCTCGGCGGCGTCGAGTGCGTGCCAGCCCTCCCAGGTGGTGACCTGGAGGCCCTTGTCGGCCAGGAACTCGTCGACGTCGTTATGCGTGGGCTTTGCAGGTGCGGCCAGGCGACCTGCCTCCCAGTCGGCGATGAGGTTGCCGACAGCTTCGTTGGCATCGCCCTTGGTGTTACCGATTAGGCCGACCGGGCCACGGCGAATCCAGCCGGTGGTGTACAGGCCCTGGATGTGGTTGCCGTCGATGTCGTCAAGCACGCGGCCGCCGGCATCTGGGATGGTGTGCGTGCCGGTGTCGAACGGTACGCCGGTGACTGCGTCGGAGCGGTAGCCGACTGCGCGGTAGACCGCACCGACCGGCCATTCGGTGAACTTGCCGGTGCCGCGGACGCCACCCTCGCCGTCGAGTTCGGTGCGTTCGGTGCGGATAGCGCTGACGTGCTGTACTCCATCTTCACCGGTCTCGCCGATGATTTCGACCGGGGACTCGAAGAAGTGGATGAAGAGCTTGTGCGGGGCGCCCTTTGGCTCGCGGATGGCGTAGTTTTCCAGAATCGTACAGACCTGATCGGTGATCTTGGACTCGCGACGGGACGTTTCGGAGGCGGCATCGTACTGGATGTCCTCCGGATTCACGACAACCTCAATGGTGTCAGAGTGGTCCAGTTCCTTCAGCTCCAGTGGAGTGAACTTTGCCTGAGCCGGACCGCGACGGCCAAAGACATGGACTTCGCGGGCGGCATTCTTTGCCAGGCCGTCGTAGACGTTGTCGGCGATTTCGGTGACGTGCAGCTCATCGGCAGTCTTGGCGAGAATACGGGCGACGTCGAGACCCACGTTACCGACGCCGATCACAGCGACCGACTCAGCAGAGAGGTCCCATTCGCGAGCAAACTCCGGGTGGGAGTCGTAGAAACCTACGAACTCACCGGCGCCGTAGTGCTCCGGCAGATCCGAGCCCGGGATGTTCAGATCGCGGTCGCCGGTCGCGCCAGTGGCGAAGATGATGGCGTCGTAGAACTGGCGCAGTTCATCAACGCTGACCTGCTTGCCGACGTCCACGTTGCCCAGCAGTCGAACCTGCGGCTTGTCCAGCACTCGGTGGAGGGACTTAATGATGCCCTTGATTCGCGGGTGGTCTGGCGCAACACCGTAGCGGATGAGGCCGAACGGCACTGGAAGGCGCTCGTAGAGGTCGATGGCGACATCGCGGCCGGACTTCATCAGCGCGTCGGAGGCGTAGATGCCGGCCGGGCCCGAGCCAACCACGGCTACACGCAGTGGCGTGGTGGAGTTGGCGAGATCGGGCAGTGAGGAAGCGGCCGTGTTCTGGGCTGCAGTCTGGTCGTTGGTCATTGGGTGGAATCCTTTTTCTACGTTTTCTTTGTCGCGATTGCTTATCGTAGACCAACCGGTCTATGCTTGCTGAAACAGAATATAGACAAACTGGTCTACAAAAAGCAAACACAAAACACCGCAAGAATCACTGCTTTGGCTTGAGAGGGTTTTGCTGCGCATCGCTTCTGCTGAATGAGCTCTGAAAGGGGCTCGTCGTGCGAGCATCGTGGCAACGGCAGGCTCTGGTTGGGTAAGCGGGGAAGGGCTTGTCATGGAAAAACTCATAGTCTTCGTGCTAATCGGCCTTGGCGCGCAATTAGTCGACGGCACTCTGGGGATGGCTTTCGGTGTCACCGCTACTTCGCTGTTTATTGTCGCTGGTAGTAGTGCTGCCACTGCGTCGGCGGTGGTTCACGTAGCAGAGGTGGGTACGACACTGGCCTCCGGTATTTCACACTGGCGATTCGGCAATGTCGACTGGCGACGCGCGCTGAGTCTTGGCGTGCCGGGTGCTATCGGTGCCTTTATTGGTGCGACCTTTTTGGCGAATCTCGACGGTGATGCTGCGACGCCTGTGACCTCGACAATCTTGCTTTTCCTCGGTCTGTGGGTGATTATCCGCTTCGCCTTTTTGGCCAGTGTTAAGCGCAAGAAGAAGGCCTGGGGCGCGAAGAAGCTCGCTCCGCTGGGGCTCTTTGGTGGCCTGCTTGATTCCACTGGAGGTGGTGGTTGGGGGCCTGTTACCACCTCAACTTTGCTCGGCGCTGAGGCTGACCAGCCGCGCAAGATTATCGGTACTGTCTCTGCGGCGGAATTTCTCGTTGCCTCGGCGGCTGTACTGGGCTTTTTGCCCAAGCTGCGGGAGGAATTCACCCAGCATGCTGCACCGGTAATTGGTTTGTTGTGTGGTGGTGTGATTGCGGCCCCCTTGGCTGCGTACCTGGTGGGGCGCATTAATCCGCGGCTGCTTGGAATTGCGATCGGCGGCGTGTTGGTGGGGCTGAATATTCGCACTCTGTTTTCGTCGCTGGTTTCTGGGGGCGTGCTGGCAACGGTGCTGCTTGTGTGGGCTTTTGTTGTCGTTGTGCTGGTGCTGTGGGCGCGTTCGCACGACACTCTTCCGGGGCTGCGTCAGCGGGTCCAACTTGAGCCGACTTCTCAGTCTCCCTCGGCTGATGTGTCTAGTTCTGGATCTCCATCACCCGCTTCGGTTGATGTCGGGGCCGAGGATGCTTCTGAAGGTGTCAAAGTGGGTGCGAAAAACGGTGTCCGCGTGGGCGAAGCGGGGGTCCGCTAGGTATCCGAGCGTGTCCCGGCTTGCACTAGCCAGACTGGTCGGTCTAATGTTGCCTGCAATGCAACGTAGACCAAACGGTCTATAAAGATTAGAAACTAATTCGGTCAACGAGAACAAAACGAAAGTGATTCGGTAGATTCCCCATGAGCTCTCCTACGAAAACCGCCGAGCGTCCAGCTTCCGCAGCGGCTACCCGACGTAAGAAGCGCGCACCGAAGCCACAGGGGCAGTGGCTTATCGACGGCCGCGAGCCACTTAACGACGACGAGCGCATTAAGAAAGAAGATGCTGGCATCGCCGTTAAGCAGCGTGTTATCGACATCTACTCCAAGCAAGGGTTTGACTCCATCCCCGCGGAGGACCTAGCGCCTCGCTTTAAGTGGATTGGCCTCTACACCCAGCGCAAGCAGGGGCTTAGCGGTGAGCACACCGGCGTGAAGACCAACGCCGAACTGCAGGACAAGTACTTTATGCTCCGCGTCCGCCTCGACGGTGGCCAGACCACCACCGAGGGTATTCGCACCATCGGCGAGATTTCCCGCGACTTCGCCCGCGACACTGCGGACTTCTCCGACCGCCAGAACGTCCAGCTGCACTGGATTCGCGTCGAAGATATGCCGGAGATCTGGGAGCGCCTTGAGCGAGTTGGTCTCGACACCAACTTTGGCTGCGGCGACGTTCCCCGCGTTATTCTAGGCAGCCCGGTTGCCGGTGTTGCGGCCGATGAAATTGTCGACGGCACCAACGCCATCCGCCGCATCAAGGCGGAGTACCTCTCCGGCGACGAGTTCTCCAACCTACCGCGTAAGTTTAAGTCGGCAGTTTCCGGTTCCCCGCGTCTCGATGTCACCCACGAGGTCCAGGACGTTGCCTTCGTCGGTGTCAATCATCCAGAGCACGGCCCCGGTTTCGACGTTTGGGTCGGTGGTGGTCTCTCCACCAACCCGATGCTCGCCCAGCGTCTCGGCGCCTGGATCCCAGAGGACGAGGTTCCCGAGGTATGGGCGGGCGTGTGCCGCATCTTCCGGGACTACGGCTACCGTCGCCTGCGCAATCGTGCGCGTCTGAAGTTCCTCGTTGCTGAATGGGGCGCGGAGAAGTTCCGCCAGGTACTCGAAGACGACTACCTCAACCGCAAGCTTATCGACGGCCCCGCACCCGAACCTTTCGAGGGCGACCGTGACCACATCGGCGTGCACAAGCAGGCCGACGGTCTCAACTACGTCGGTGTTAAGCCCGCTGTTGGCCGTGTTCCGGGCTCTGACCTGGTCAAGCTCGCCGACATCGCCGAGCGCCACGGTGTTTCCCGCGTCCGCACCACCGTGATGAAGGAGCTCATTCTCCTCGACGTCGCCGACGACCAGGTCGACTCCCTGCTCGCAGAACTCGACGAAATTGGCCTGTCTGCCAAGCCCTCAGCTTTCCGACGGGGCATCCTGGCCTGCACCGGCCTAGAGTTCTGCAAGCTCGCACTTGTTACCACGCGCCAGCGCGCAATTGATTTGGTGGGCGACTTGGAGGAACGCCTCGGTGACCTCGACGTCCCAATCACCATTGCGCTCAATGGCTGCCCGAATGCCTGCGCCCGCACGCAGATTGCCGACATCGGACTCAAGGGGCAGATTGTCACCGACGACGAGGGCAACCGTGTCGAGGGTTTCCAGGTTCACCTCGGTGGTTCGCTGGGGCTCGATGCCAACTTCGGCCGCAAGGTTCGCGGACACAAGGTCACCTCGGCAGAACTGGGTGACTACATCGAGCGCGTCGTCAATCACTTCAAGGAGCAGCGCCACGAGGGTGAACAGTTCCGCGAGTGGATTGTCCGCGCTGATGAGGAGGACCTGAAGTGAGTGAATCTACCAATGGGGTTCGGTCGCAGGGGCCGTCGTCAAGCGAAAAAGACGAGACGCCAGCGCGACTGGGAATCGGTGGTCGAAGCGCACACCCCAATCCGAACCGGGGTGCAGTGATGCATTGCCCTTACTGCGGCGGTGATGATCTGTGGCCCGACTTGGAAACCGATTACGCCTGGCAATGCCGCGAATGCTGCCGGGTATTCACAGTGAAACTGCACGGACATATCGATAGAAAGGTGGCGTCATGAGCACGGGACTGAAAACCGCTGAGGTCATTAAGACTCAGGAGGCGCTCGCGCGTGAAGACGCGCTGGACAACCCGGAAACTGCTCGCCGTCTGATTGAGCTCGCACTGGAGTGGGGCTCCAAGCTGGAGACCGCCACTGCTGGGGAAGTATTGGAATGGGGTGCGGAGCACCTGCACACGCCACTGGCTGTGACCCTGTCGATGCAGGACACAGTGTTGGCGGAACTGGCTGCTCGGCACGCGCCGGAGGCAGATCTGATTTTCCTGGATACCGGTTACCACTTCCCGGAGACCCTCGACGTGGCAGAGCAGGTCGCACAGCGTTACGACAACCGACTGCTGTCGATTGAGCCGAAGCGCACCCGCGCCGAGCAGGACGCCGAAGAGGGCGTTGATCTGTACAAGACCGACCCGACGCGTTGCTGCGCATTGCGGAAGGTCGAGCCGCTGTCTGCCGTGAAGCGCCCCTACGAGGGCTGGGTCACAGGTCTGAAGCGCGTCGATGCGCCGACCCGCGCGCACACGCCGGTACTGGAGATCGACAAGACTGGTCGCATCAAGCTCAACCCGTTGGCCACCTGGACAGATGAGGATGTTGCCCAGTACATCGAGGACAACGACCTCATTGTGCATCCGCTGACGCAACAGGGGTTCCCGTCGATTGGCTGCGCAACATGCACCGCGCGAGTGGCAGAGGGTGCGGATCCGCGCTCGGGTCGCTGGGCGGGCTCCGAGAAGACTGAGTGCGGATTGCACCTCTAGTTCGAGCGGCTAGCAGACAGCTACTTGCCGCCAGCCACTAGCCGCCCGCCGATAACCGATATCAGCTAAAACAGCGCAGTTACAACAGCCAACACAGCCCCAACAGAAAGAACCCTCATGACTAGCTCAACCACCGTTTCCGTACAAAACCGCCTCGACCCGCGGCTTGCCGAGCTGGAAGCCGAGGCCATCGACATTATTCGCCAGACCGCCGGTCAGTTCGACCGTCCGGCACTACTTTTCTCCGGCGGAAAGGATTCCGTCGTCGTGCTCGAGCTGGCCAAGCGCGCCTTCGCACCGGCGGGTATCCCGCTGGAGCTGCTCCACGTCGACACCGGCCACAACTTCCCCGAAGTTATTGAATTCCGCGACAAGATTGCCGCTCAGCCGGGCATCAAGCTGCACGTAGCCAAGGTCCAAGACTGGATCGACAGCGGCGTGCTTACCGAGCGTGCCGACGGCACCCGCAACCCCTTGCAGACCGTGCCGCTGGTGGAGACCATTGCCAACCGCGGTTACGATGCCGTTCTCGGTGGCGCCCGCCGCGATGAGGAGAAGGCCCGCGCCAAGGAGCGCGTGTTCTCCGTCCGAGACTCCTTCGGTGGTTGGGATCCACGCCGTCAGCGCCCTGAGCTGTGGGGTCTCTACAACGGTCGCCACGCCGCCGGAGAGAACGTCCGCGTTTTCCCAATCTCGAACTGGACCGAGGCCGACGTCTGGGCCTACATCGAAGCCCGTGACATCGAACTGCCGCCCATCTACTTCTCCCATGAGCGTGAGGTGTTCAACCGCGGCGGCATGTGGTTGGCACCAGGCGAGTGGGGTGGCCCCCGCGACGGCGAGACCCTCGAGGTTCGCACTGTCCGCTACCGCACTGTCGGTGACATGAGCTGCACCGGCGCTGTCGAATCGACTGCCACCACTATTGCGGAGGTCATGGAGGAACTTCGCACATCCAAGCTCACCGAGCGCGGCGCTACCCGCGCAGATGACAAGTTGTCCGAATCCTCCATGGAAGACCGCAAGAAGGAAGGTTACTTCTGATGAGCCAGCCAAATTCCCCAGCTACCCTGATTACCGCTGACCGCGCCACTCGCGCTCGTCGCACTCTTCGCCTGTGCACCGCTGGCTCCGTGGACGACGGTAAGTCCACCTTCGTCGGTCGCCTGCTGCACGACACGAAGAACATCCTCGCTGACCAGTACGAGGCCGTCGTCGCCTCCTCACAGGCGCGCGGTCAGGAAAACCCTGACCTGTCGCTGCTGGTCGACGGTCTGCGGGCCGAGCGCGAGCAGGGCATCACCATCGACGTCGCCTACCGCTACTTCGCCACCGACGTCCGCTCGTTCATCCTCGCCGACTGCCCTGGTCACGAGCAGTACACCCGAAACACGATTACCGGTATGTCCACCGCTGAGGCCGTCGTTTTGCTTATCGACGCGCGCAACGGCGTCGTGACGCAGACCAAGCGTCACGCAACGGTGGCCGGTCTGCTGGGTGTTCGCCACGTAATCTTTGCCGTCAACAAGATTGATCTGCTGGACTATAGCGAAGAGGCCTTCCGCGCCATTGAGTCGGATGTGGCAGCACTCGCAGAGCGCCTGGGTCTGCAGAACACCTTCGTTGTTCCAGTGTCGGCTCTGGTCGGCGACAACATTGTCGATTCTTCTGAGCACACCCCGTGGTACGAGGGTCCGACCGTGCTGGAGCTGCTGGAAAACCTCAACATCGGTGCCGACCTGGAAACCGATGCCGAGGCTGACCTGCGCCTGCCCATCGACTATGTCATTCGCGATCACGCCACTGAATACCGTGGTTACGCCGGCCGTATCGCCGCAGGTAGCGTGCGTGTGGGCGATGTTGTCTCCGTAGACGCCAACCGTCAGGCTACGGTCACGAAGATCACCGTGGCAGCTGAGGATGTCACTGAGGCCGTGGCCGGCCAGTCGGTGGCCATCAGCCTGGATGCCGAGTTCGACCTCGCCCGTGGCGACCTCATCAGTGGCACGCGCCCGGAAGACGTGCGCCGTTTCTCCGCCGTGGCCGTCCACCTTGCAGACAAGCCGTTGGCAGTCGGTCGCGTCGTAGAGGTGCGCTACGGTGCCGCGCTGGTGCGTGGTCGTATCGCTTCCGTCGATGCGCTCATCGATATCGAAACCGGTGAGCCCACCGGTGTGGCTGATCAGCTTGCAGTCAACGACGTTGCTGAGATTACCGTCGAGGTCGCACAGCCGCTGCCGGTCGATGCCTACCGCGTCGGTGGTCGTGTCGGTGCGTTCCTGCTCATCGAGCCGGGCACCGGTGACACTCTCACCGCAGGCCTCGTGCGTGGCGCTGCCCAGTAGAGCCGCCAGGTAGAGAAACCAGAACGCACAGCTAGCGAGCCTGAGGAGACCATCGATGACCGCACTGATTCTGCTTGCGCACGGTTCTCGGCACTCAGAGACCAAACCGGTGCTCGAAGACGTGGTCGCGCTCGTGCGCGAGAAGATGCCGCTCACCCGCCTGGATGCGCCCTCTCAGATTCGCCTCGCCTGGCTGGACCTCGACGAGCCCTCACTGGATACCGTCTGTGCCGAGCTCGCCGCTGCCGGCGAGACTCAGGCACTGGCTGTACCGCTGCTGTTCACCGATGCGTTCCACTCGCGAGTCGACGTTCCCGAGCAGGTTCGACTCTGCGATCGGCATGGTGTTGACATCACAGTGGCTGAAGGTCTCGGGCTTGGCGACGGCACGAAGCGCGCCGTCGTAAAGCGAATCATCGAAGCGGCGGAGAATGCATCTTTTTCCTGGCCGGTCGATGCGCTGGTGATGGGGGTCGGCTCCTCTGATGAGGATGCCAATGCGGCGGTGCACCAGTTTGCGGCAAATCTTGGCGGGATGCTGCCGGGACATGTGAGCGCGGCATTCGTGGTCGGTCCTGAGAAAATCAAGGGAGCCGATGCTGTGGCCGCGGCGCAGGAGCGCGCGGCCAAGCGCGGACGCGGACTCGTAGTGGTGCCGCTGTTTACCGCGCCGGGCCTACTGTGGGATCGAGTCATCGATGCGGGCGCTGCCGACGGTGCTGGTCAGGTGGCTTTTGGTGAGCCATTGGTCGAGCTGTTGGCGCCGATTGTGTGCTGCCGCTGGGACTCGCGCGCCGCGTACACGGACGTGAAGGTAGTGGCGTAGCCGACGCTTTTTATCCGTCCTAGTTACTCGCCGTTACTCGCCCTTGGAGTGGGTGACCATCTCATCCCACTCGACGTACTTCTTGCGTTCGCGGCCCTCGGCCTCGCCGGCGGTGCGTTCGGCAGCATCGAGCTTGTGCCAGCCCTCCCAGTCCAGGTAGTCGATGCCCTTTGACTCCAGCAGCTCGTTGACAGCGGACAACTCCGGCTTCGACGGGGTGAATTTCTTGCCCTCTGCGGCATCGGCCAGCAGATTGGCCACGGCCTCGTTGGCATCGCCCTTGGTATTACCAATCAGGCCGACCGGCCCGCGGCGAACCCAACCGGTGGTGTAGAGGCCAGTGATGGCCTCAGCTGCTTCATCCTCGGTGTTGTCGGATTCGATGACTCGACCACCGACGTTGGAAATGACATTCTTCACGTTGTCGAACGGGATACCCGGCAGCGCATCAGAGCGGTAGCCCACGGCGGAGTAGACAGCGCCGACCTTCCAGTCGGTGGTCTCGCCGGTCGGCCGCAGCCCGCCAGCACCGTCGTATTCCATGCGCTGAGTGCGCAAGCCTGTCACATGCTGCTCGCCGTCGGTACCCTCCTCGCTGAGGATTTCCACTGGCGACTCGAAGAAGTGAATGTAGAGCTTGTGCGGTGCGTTCTTCGGCTCACGGATGGCGTAGTTCTCCAGGATGGTGCAGACCTGGTCGGTGATCTTGGAGTTGCGACGCATAATCTCGGATGCGGAGTCGTAATCAATATCGCGCGGATCGACAACGACCTCGACGTTCGGTGAGTAGTCGAGCTCCTTGAGCTCCAGCGGGGTGAACTTGGCCTGTGCCGGGCCGCGGCGGCCGAAGACGTGGACTTCCTTGGCCTTATTTGTCTTCAGAACCTCGTAGACATTGTCCGGGATTTCTGTGACGTGCAGTTCCTCACCGGTCTTCGCCAGGATTCGGGAGACATCCAGCGCGACGTTGCCGACTCCGACGACGGCCACGGACTCCGCCGAGAGGTCCCAGGTGCGCTCAAACAGTGGGTTGCCGTCGTAGAAGCCCACGAATTCGCCTGCGCCGAAGTGCTCCGGCAGGTCCGCTCCCGGCGTTGGCAGTGCGCGGTCGCCGACGGCACCGGTGGCGAAGATGACGGCGTCGTAATGCTCCTTTAATTCGTCGAGTGTGATGTCCTTGCCGAACTCAACGTTGGAAAATAGGCGCAGCTCCGGCTTTTCCATCACGCGGTGCAAGGCCATGATGATGCCCTTGATGCGTGGGTGGTCGGGGGCGACGCCGTAGCGGATTAGACCGAATGGAGCCGGCATCTTTTCAAACAGATCGACTTCCACGTCAGTACTGGATTTCATCAGTGCATCGGAAGCATAAACACCGGCCGGGCCAGAGCCAATTACGGCAACGCGGAGCGGGCGATTCATGAAGTGTGTCCTTCTTTCTCTAATGCTTTACGACGGTCACGAGGCCGCGGCATAAGTAGCTGCCAGCGGTGACCTCGTGGGGAAAGGAGTTATTGGTGAGCTATCGGTTTATTCGACATTCCCAATGGTAGCGCCCCCAATCGTAGCGATAACTTACGAAAAATCGAGAGGTGAGCATCACATCATCGGTGAGATGCTTTTGAAGGCATACAAAACTAAATGTGACCTTAGTCACGTCTAATGTGGGAATTTGGGCTAGTTCACTAGAAAAACCGCATAAAAGCCGCGATTATGCGGGAAGATTGTTGGAATCTGTGGGGAAAAGTGTGGCTACCAGGGGTAACCAAAGAGGTTTGAGTCCGCCGTGAGATGTAAGGTGACTCACAATAAGATGAAAATAATGATTTGGGACTCAGCGGGATTAGATTCAGCAGGATTAGAAGCTCAGCATGATCTTGAGCCTCAGGCAGTCCAACGGCTCGAGCCAAGTCAACGTTTAAATAAGTCAACGATTAAGCGCAGTGCGAGAAAGGAACGTCGGTGAGCGATAAGAACGCCCAAGCGTCCACCAACAACTCCGCAGTCCTGATTACTTCAGTGGACCGCGCAGACAATCTGCAAGATGTCATTACGGCATTGTCTGAGGCACTGGGTGGGGCACGTTGCCTCCACACTGTCGGTGGGGCGCACGGCGCCACCGTGGATCAGGTTGTTGTGGATCCGGAATCCGCGCTTGACACCATCGTCAGTGCTGTTGAAGCTGATCGCGCTGCCAACGAGGGGGCGGCTGTTCTGACCGGCTCCGGCAACCTCGATTTTGACTTCCGCATTGCCACCGTCGCCGGCGCCGGTGTCATCGTTGTCGCTGGTGGCGAGGGCTGCCACACAGAGGCCGCAAAGGCTCGCGTTCGTTTGGCTCTCAGCAGTGCAGCTCAGCGTCACAGCGAGGTACTCGCAGTTGTCCTTACAGGGGAGGAGGCAGCTAAGGCTGCTAAGACTCTCGAGCTCGACGTTCCCGTTGTTGCCGTTGACGATGCTGAGGGGCTGCGCAAGGTCGTAAGCCGCGAGGTCACCGCAGTGATGACTCCACAGCGTTTCCAGTGGTGGCTATTGCAGCGCGCCAAGGCTGATAAGCGTCACATTGTGCTGCCAGAGGGGGACGATGACCGCATTCTTGAGGCCGCTGATTACCTCCTGCGCGAGGACATCTGTGAGCTCACTATCCTCGGCGACCCGGATGCGATGAAGGCGCGCGCCGCCGAACTGGGTTTTGACATCGACGCCGCTCATCTTTGGAACCCGCAGACCTCCGAATATGTTGAGCAGTTCGCGGAGCAGTTCGCAGAGATGCGCAAGGCCAAGGGGGTCACGCTGGAGCAGGCCCGTGAGACGATGCAGGACATCTCCTACTTCGCGACGATGATGATTCACAACGGGCTTGTCGACGGCATGGTGTCCGGTGCAGCCCACACAACTGCGCACACCATTCGTCCGTCCTTGCAAATCATTAAGACCAAGCCGTCGGCTTCCACGGTGTCGTCACTGTTCCTCATGGTTATGGACAACTCGCTGTGGGGTTTTGCGGACTGTGCGGTGCTGCCGAAGCCTGCTCCGGAACAGCTGGGTGAAATCGCGGTAGTATCCGCCGAGACTGCAGCTTCCTTCGGCATCGATGCCCGCGTCGCCATGCTGAGCTACTCCACTGGAGTATCCGGCACAGGTGAGGATGTGGACCGTGTGAAGGCGGGCCTGGCCAAGGCCAAGGAGCTGGCTCCGGAGCTCGCTGTCGATGGTCCGCTGCAGTTCGATGCTGCTATTGACCCGTCTGTGGCTGCGAAGAAGATGCCGGATTCCTCCGTTGCGGGTAAGGCAACTGTTTTCGTGTTCCCGGATCTGGACGCCGGTAACATCGGTTACAAGATTGCCCAGCGCTGTGGTGGTGCATTGGCAATCGGCCCGATTCTGCAGGGCTTGAACAAGCCGGTCAACGACCTTTCCCGTGGCGCCACGGTGCCGGACATCATCAACACGGTTGCAATTACCGCTATTCAGGCTGGAGGAAACTAATTATTATGTCCCGTCACGTACTTGTTTTGAACTCCGGTTCCTCCTCTATCAAGTTTCAGCTGGTAGACCCGGAGAAGGACTCCACGCAGCCGCCGTATGTCTCCGGTCTGGTGGAGCGCATTGGTGAAGAAGACGGCATTATTAATCTGAAGTTCTCCGGACAGAAGATTGAAATCACCGAGCCTATCGCTGACCACGCCAGTGGTCTTGACCGCGCGTTCGAGCTGATGGATGAGCACGGTGTTGGTCCGGAGTCGGTGGATATTGCAGCCGTCGGTCACCGCGTCGTTCACGGTGGTCGCCTGTTCTCTGGACCGGAGCTGATTACCGACGAAATCGTCGGCATGATCCGCGACCTTATTCCGCTGGCGCCGCTGCACAACCCGGCCAATATCGTAGGCATCGAGGAGTCTCGCAAGCTGCTTTCGGACGTGCCTCACGTCGCCGTCTTCGACACTGGTTTCTTCCACACCATGCCGCCAGCTGCTGCTCTGTACCCGCTCAACGCAGAGGTCGCATCGAAGTTTGATATCCGTCGTTACGGCTTCCACGGCACCTCGCATGAGTTTGTTTCCAAGCAGGTGCCGGACCTTCTGAATAAGCCGGCAGAAGAAATCAACCAGATTACGCTGCACCTGGGTAATGGTGCGTCGTGTGCGGCTATCCGAGGTGGCCAGGCGGTGGATACCTCGATGGGGCTGACCCCGCTGGCTGGTCTGATGATGGGCACTCGTACCGGTGACATTGACCCGGGCGTCATCTTCCACCTCTACCGCAACGGCATGAGCATCGACGAGATCGACAATCTGTGCAACCGCCAGTCCGGTCTGAAGGGTGTCTCTGGTGTCAATGACTTCCGAGTCCTGCAGGAGCGCATGGATGACCACGACCCGGATGCTTGGGCTGCGTACCAGATGTATGTCCACCAGCTGCGCCGCTACATCGGCTCTTACATGCTGATTCTCGGCCGCCTCGATGCCATCACCTTCACAGCAGGTGTCGGTGAGAACCACGTCGGTATTCGCCGTGATTCTATGGCTGAGCTTGAGAACTTCGGTATCAAGATTGATGACGAGCTCAACTCCCAGCCGAATGACGGCCCGCGTCTGATCTCGGCGGAGGACTCGAAGGTCAAGGTATTCGTGGTACCGACCAACGAGGAACTGGCCATTGCCCGCTACGCAATGAGCTTCGTGGAGTAGGTTTTGGGGCAGGGGCACTGGCGAGTAGGCAGGACCCTTGTAACCCCGTAGTTGACGGCTGCTAGATACCCCACCTGTTGAATCGGCAGCTGTAACTCAACAAAAATGAGCTCGCTCCCACTGCCTTCCAAACTGGAAGAACCTAGTGGGGCGAGCTCATTTTCACCGCCGGGGAAACTGCGCCTATGCCTCAACAGGCTCAGTCACCCGGTCATCGTTTCAACGCATCAGCGCAGATAACTACCAGATGTAGACGCCGTCGCCGACCTGCAGGGTATCGAAGTACTTCACAGCATCATCGTGGTTCAGGTGGATGCAGCCGTGGGACATCTGATTAACAGAGCCCTCGTGGAAAGCCTCGCCGTCGTTGGTGAAGTACACCGAGAACGGCATCGGGCCGTTGTAAGGACGGGACCACTCATCGCGGACCTTGCGGGTAACGCTCAGGTGGCCACGGGTGGTTTCGTAACCCGGCATACCGGAGGACATTGGCACCGGACCGTAGGTGATGTTGCCATTTTCCTGCAGCCAGGTCTTCTGGTTAGCCAGGTCAACGCATGCGCGGGCGCTCGGCGGGCACGGGTTGTTTGGCTCTGGGCGTGGTTCAGGGCGTGGCTTCTGCTCAGGCTGTGGAGCAGGGGCAGGCGCCGGCTCAGGCTGCGACGGCTCATCCTGGCCCCCCAGCAAACCGAAAATCTCGTTGACAACGCGGGTGGCTTCGGCCTTCTGCGCGGCTGGCAACGGCAGGCTGTCGATGGCGTTCAGCAGCTGAGTTTTGACCTTGTCCGCCACCTGCTTGTTGTTTTCAGCGAACTTGAAGTTTTCATTAATCAGAGCGACGACCGAATCCGGCAGCTTCACCGAAGAGGAATCCAGTACCTCAGAGAGCTCAGGGGCAAGGTCGCCCGAATTCAGAGTCGAGATCTCCGGCAGCTTGAGGTCCCGAACACTCTGGCTAAGCGACTGCAGGTCTGGAGCAACCGGCAGGGCAACGGCAGTGCCGGCCCCAATACCAAAGGCGGTGGTGAGGGCTGCAGCGCTGATAATTACGCGCTTAGCGCTGCGGAGAGAGGATTTCGAAGAGGCAAACATAGAGGATATCTTAAACCACGAAAGGCAATTCTCTCTTTATTCACCAATTCTGGGGTGGCGCTCAGGCCCACAACAGCATGTTTGACCAGGTTCGGTAAGGAGCTGTTAGAGAGCTAACGCCAAGTCCGTGGCCGAATGAGATTTGCGATATCCACCAAGTTGTAGCGGTGTCGCGGAAACTGCGAAGAGCGTGCCAGCATCCGTAAGTCTTTTTCCAATCCTTCACGCAGGCCGGCCACGGTAAAGGGCGCATCGAAAAGACCATTGGAGCTAGCTGCATGGTCGAGGTTCGAGCTGCGCAACCAGTTCAGCGCGGACGCCATCACGGCGATGCGTAGCTGTGGCATGCGCGGTTCATTCGTCGGCAGCTCCACCAGACGACGCGCAGCACGGCGAATTCTCGATTCAGTTAACTCGGAGGGCATCCCTGAGGTGAGCATCAGAATCGTCGTCAAACGTGCCATGCGATGGTGACGGGAGTTACCGGGTACGCGGTCAAGCTGGGAGATAGCCATTTCGTGTTGGCGCTCAGAGGCCAGCTGACGAGCTAGCCCGAAGGCGGAGGATACCGTCGTCGGGTTGGCCGCCCACACGACGGCGTAGAGACGCAGGGTGTTGAAACGAATCGTCTGAGGCGACAGGGACTCGCTGGCCCAGGCGGGGGAGAAGATCTCGGGCGTATCGGCAGCGACATTATCCAGCGCGCTGCTCAAGTTCGCGGCGGCGCGGGCGACAGCGGGCTCGAGGAGAGATGCGTTGGCGATGCCCAAGCGCTGTTGAATCAACTCGAGAGTCGCTGCCAGCGCCAACTTCGGGGCGGGCTCGCCGGGCAGCATCGTCAGCACGTGGTGGAACGAGGCGAGGGCATCGTTGAATTGGTCGAGAAGCAAATAAGTCACGCCCTCGTACCAGTGGTAACGCCAATCGCGCTGCAAACGTTCAGAGACATCGCGGAGGCTGTCGCGGGCCTCATCAATTAATCCGAGGTCCAGTTTCGCACGCACGATGCCCAGTGGAATTTCCACGGAAGAGCCATACTCGGGTTCGGACAGCGCATTGGTCAGTGTTTCGATAAGTTCGTTGGGCTCTGTAAACGACGAGGCACTCAAGATGCGCGCACCCGGATCTGTCGGGTTAATCAGTGGTACAGGCAGCGCGAAGGTCACTTCTTGCGGAGTGATTTCCACGCCGCGGGTGATGCCGTCGACAAGCTGATCGGTGCGGAACACCAGGTGCTTGGTGCCGTACGTGGAACGCTGCGGCGAGAAATTCGACACCGCCTGCGGGAATTGCACGCCGTCGCGCACCGCCAGAATCTCGCGCAATACGCCGATGAGCTGCACACTCATCTCTTCGGCAGAACCGAAGCGAGCCTCCGGGTTCTCGTGGCAAGCGCGTAGTAGGAAGCGGTAGAGCGAGTAAAAACGGCGGAATAGAGGCTCTTCGACAGGTGAGGGTAGCCCCGGGTCGTAGACGCCGTTGGTCGCCGGCAACTTCAGAATCAGGGAGGCCAGCGTGCGGCCGACTGTGTAGATATCGCTGGCAATCGTCGGTCCCGTCGTGGCAATCTCCGGCGCCTGGAAACCGGGCGTGCCGTAGATATGGCCGTAGGCGCCGATGCCGGTGACCGCGCCAACGTCGATAAGCGTGACGTGGTCTTCGCTGAGCAGCACGTTGTCCGGCTTCAAATCGTTGTAGACAACGCCGCGCGAGTGCAGGTAATCCAGCGCGGGGAGCAGCTCCAGGATGTAGCCAATCGCTAGGTCACAGGGCATGACGCCGTCTGGGTAGCTCCGTCGCTGCTTGCGTAACGACGGGCCGCCGACGTACTCCATCACAATGAAGCCGGTGGCGCTGTTGGCGTCCGTCTCATCGATGAAGTTGATAATCTTCACAATTCCCGGATGCGAGATTTCCGCGAGGAACTCGCGTTCCGCCTGGACTACGGCGAAATCCTTCTCGTTTTTCGCTGCCATCATGCCCTTGAGCACGACCCAACGATCCGAGACATTGTGGTCAATCGCCAGGTAAATCCAGCCGAGCCCGCCGTGGGCAATCGGGCCCACGATCTCGTACTGATCCGCCACGATATCGCCGGCTTTCAGGCTCGGCGCCGGCTTATTCGTCGCTCGAATCTTCTCATCACTCATTACTGCATCGCGCGGATCCTGCGTTGTGATGTACGGCAGGTGCACCATGCCGTCGGCGACAGTGCGTCCGCGGTGTGCATTCGATCGCCTCCGGCGGAAGTCCTCCAACGCTTTCCGGTGCGAGGCCATCGACGGATCTGGCGTCTGGGCGCCGGGTTGGGTCGTCGCGCTTGACGACGAGCCCCCGCGCCCCAACAATTCGGCGATATCGAACTCTTCGTCATCGTCATCATCGTCCGCAAAAGGGTCGAAGGCGACAGCGGCAGTGCCGGGCTCTTGTTCGTCGTCTTCATCGGCGAATGGGTCGAAGGCGACGGCCTGAGTGGCAGCTGCCTCTGCCTCTGCGTGAGCATCCTCCTGGGGCTCCGGCGTGTACTGGGGATGCTGGGCTTGCTGGGCATGCTCGGAGTACTGGTTTTCGTCGCTCATCGGTTATCCACCTCGCCTTCTGGAGCAGCTTCCGGTGTGGGGGAGATTCCAAGTATGTCTTCGTCGTCGCTGTACTGTGGCGATGGCTGTGTACCGCTTGGCAGGAAGGGGCCGAACCAAGTGTCGTAGAGGGACTGCCAGGTGCCATCGCTGGCCATACGCTCCAGGGTCGCGTTGATTTGGCGAACCAGGCCTGGGTTCCCCTTGGATACACCGGCCGCGTAGCTTTCCTCGTTCAAGCCCCGCTGGACAATGGCGGTAGCCGGATCTTGGTCGTTGATACCAGCGAGGATGGTGTCATCGGCAACGACAATCTCTGCCTGGCTGTTTTGAAGTGAAATGAGGCAGTCCGACCAGTTACCGACCAACAGCAGCGTATTGTTCGGCGAGAGCCGTCGAATCAACTCCTCGGTAGTGGATCCCCGGGAAACGCAGATGCGACCGTCCTCGACGTCCTCGGGGGAAGCATCGCCACCCGGCGAAGAGACTAGAACTCCAGCTCGTGCTGTCAAATACGGTGTGGAGAACAGCACCCTTTCGCGCCGGGCATCGGTGACCGTCATAGTGCGCAAAACGACATCGACAGTGCCGTCTTCGAGTGCGGCAGTGCGTTCGTTGCTGTCGACGAACCGAAACTCGACAGCATCGGGATTGTCAAAGATGTCCCGGGCAATCTCTTGTGCCAGGGATACTTCAAACCCCGAGAGCTCTCCGGTGCTGAAGTCGCGGAAGCTGAGCAGGTTCAATGATTGGTCAACACCAACGATGATGCGGCCGCGCTGGTAAATCTCCGGGATTCGCTCTTCCGGTGTTTGGTCATCGGGGGCGAGTGTGGACAGATCTGGGGTGTTGGCTTCTGCCGCAGGCTTCCTCGAGGAGGCTTTGTCGTAGAACGCGCCCGGTGGCAGGGGGAAGTCACCGGTGGCCTCCAGGATTGTGCGCGAGTAGGGATCGTCGGCAAGCGAATCGGTCGCGCAGGCACTGACGGTGAGCCCGGCGATGGCGAGTGCACCAAGGACGGCCCTGCGCCGCCAACCGGCGAGACTGTGGAGCGACGGGGAGAACGAAACAATCATAGGTACTCCAGAAGCCGGTGTCGGAAGCCGAAAACAACCAGAACTGCCGCGATGACGGTCAGCGTAACCGTGGCGAGGGACAGTGCCGCGATAGCGCGACGGGATTGGTCGAGGTTCTCACGGGCGGTCAGGCGGGACTCGGCGATGGAATTCTGTAGCGACTCATCGACCTGGTTGAACGCAGTCGCCGACGAGCTGGCATTATCCACATCGGTCGCGATGCGAACCGCACCGGCGTAGTCGCCTGAACTCAAGTGCTCCATCATCAGGTTGTGGCCGGACTCCCAGCTGTAGATACCGTGGATGGCGGCTCTGACATCGTCGTCCGGCGCGTTGGCGTCCACTCTTTCCAGCTCGCCGACCAGGGTGCGCACCGACTGCGAGAAGGACTCCGCATCCGCGGGCTGACGGCGCACTAAGCCGAGGGTTTCGCTGGCGCGTAGCTGCTGGGCATCAATGCGTACTTGGGTTAGGGCATGAACGTCCGGGCGCTGCTCTCCGAAGAGGGAGTTAGACTGCCACGGCTGAGTGGTGGCGATTCCCACACCGACAAGTGCGATGGCCATCAGCATGGTTGCACCAAACAGGCCGACGTTGAATAGTCGACCGGTGCGGCGAGTCAGCCACCACTGTGTGATTAGCAGCATCAAAATTGCCGCTGCCAGGCCTGACATCGGGAAAAGAGGTGGCTTCGATAGTTCGCGCTGCTCCTCATTAGTCGTGGTACTGGTGCGTTCGTAGAGCGATTTTGCAGCTGGCAGAATCTGGACCTGCATCAAGTTTGAGGCAGAGGCGAGGTACGCGACACTGACGGGGTTGCCCTGGCGCGCATTCGCGCGAGCTGTCTCGACCATGCCGGTGTAGACCGGCAACAGTCGCTGTACAGTCGCGACATCCTTCATCTCTGGATCATCGACGTTTTCAATGCCCGTAGCTGCGCGGGTAGCGGACATGGATGCTTGTGCGATGACATCGTCGAAGTTGCTGACCAAGTCCTGGCTGCTGTTGAGTGTGCCGCGGGAAAAAGCGGTGTTGGCGGACGCATCGGCAATCGTCAGCGAGGCATAGAGATTCTGCGAGGCATTGGCCATCGGCTCGCTCAGCTGCGAAATGCGGGTGAGCTGCTGCTGGCGTTGCGAGGTTGTTTGCCACATGGATAGGCCGGCGGCCAGGATTGCGACGATGAGGATGAGGGCGACTATGGTCAATCGGCCCGGCGACGTTATCAAAAATGACGCTGACCGGCGCACATACGTGGCCGACGGGCCGAGCTTGTCGTAGAGGCGCTCACCGAGAAAACGTGTCAATCTCCGGTTGCGCGGGCCAATCTCCAGGGCATCCACGCGCAAGTCTGTATCGCGCGGAGAGTCTGCCAGGGCTGTTGGGGTTGCGGCCGTTGCTGGGGCATTAGCCGAGGACTCTGTAGTGTCCAGAGCAGTTGATGGTGCCGCGCTCTCGGGAGCCGGGGCGGAGGCGGGAGTATCTTTCGATTCCTTTGCCGCCTGAGCCGCAGTGTGTGTGTCTAAGCTTTCGCCACCGGGAGTGGTGCGACCGCTGAAACGAGTTCGGCGTGGAGCGCGATTCTTGCGGTGGAATGGGTTTCGGTTTTTGTCGTGGGCGCGGGAATGAGGCGCACTTGAAGTGGTTTCACCCATGTGCACGTGTCCTTCCGACGTGACCGAAGTCGCCTGCGACAATCTCTCCGCTCAGAGCAACGTTAGTTCCCTGCAAATCTTAGTCGCTCGAGCTTGTGACGGAAAACACAAGGGTATCTGGCGTAGGGTGGAGACATGCTTCAGGATGGAAATGGTTGGGCGGCCGGCCCCAACGGTACGCGCTGCTGGGGACGCTTCGGAGCTGCAGGACTGCTGATTGTGAGCCCTCAGCGCACTGTGCTTATGCAGTATCGAGCTGACTGGACATCGTTCCCCCTAACGTGGGGTGTTCCTGGTGGGGCTTGTGATTCTCATGAGACTCCTGAGGCGACCGCGCTGCGTGAAACGGCTGAGGAAACTGGGCTGCTTGAGCATCAGCTTCGCATCCTCGACACGCAGGTCACCACTGGCCCCTTCCCGGCCGATCCGGACCGCCCCGAGCTCGCCGGCGGCTGGAAGTACCACACGGTTTACGCACTAGCTGCCGAAGAGCTGGAGACGCATCCGAACGAAGAGTCCCTGGAGCTGCGCTGGATTCCGCTTGGCGACGTCGACAGCCTCGATCTGCTGCCGCCTTTCGTGGAATCGTGGCCCCGGGTGCGCGCGCACCTCGAGAAATTGCTGGAGGGCCTTGACTAGGTGTCGGCTTCGCACCTACCGGCGCCCCCTGCGTCGACTACTTGGAGTCGGCAACTGCTGCTGCGCCAGCAGCCAGCGCGGTGACGGTCAGGACGGACGGCCATGCGCCAATCTTCTTAGCCAGCGGGTGTGAGAGGCCGAAAGCGCCGAGGTAGGCGGCCACCAGACCAGTGGCTCCCAGGGCGCCGGTCTTTGCGTTCCAGGTGCGTGCTGCATATGCGCCGGCGGCGCCCAAGATGACGCCACCGAGCGGGCGAATGCCTGTTTCGCGAGCGGTGAGCCAGCCGCCGATGAGGCCGGTGGCCACCAATGGAGCGGTCTTTACGTCTTTTGCCTTCTTCAAAGTAATAGCCATGAGCATCATCGTACCTAGTAAGAAGGGTTTAGCGGCGCGCTTTTAGAACGGCTCCTGGCGGCGCTGGTGCTCCTCAACATAGCTTTCCGAGTGTTCCGCCAGCTTCAGCAGCGAAGGCAGTGCCTTAATTAGCGCACGCACGTCCTTTTGCGACATTGTCCGCACAATTTCGTACACCAGCGCACCCCAGTGGTCGATAAGCTGCTCCAGCAGGGTCTCGCCATCGCTGGAGACATAGAGGTTCTGCGCACGGCGATCCTTTGCATTGTTCTCGCGTTCAATTAGCCCGTTGTCGAGTAGACGGCGGACTGTTGCCGAAACGTTGGACGGGCGCAGGAAACGCAGGCGTGCAATGTCGGATACGCCGCAGCCCGGGTGGGTCGAAATAAAGTGCAGTACTTCCATTTCCGACTGGGAAATGTCCATCCTGGCATTCGGGCGCTCACCGAGGCGGCGAGTCGACGCAAGGAAGTCATACAGGCCGATGGAAATCTTCTGCACGCTTTCGCGCAGGGATTCATCGGACTCAGTTGAGTCATCCGCAGTGGGGAAGCCGCTCGCTGGCTCCGGGGTGGTGGTGCGCTGAGGGGAGCGTGCAGAAGTCATGATCTTCCTTCCCGACGTAATGAATTGATGTTCTGAATAAACACCTTATATCGTCGAAATAACTTTCTGTGGTGAAAATTTGTAGATTGAACAAAAAGTTAGACTCATAAGTGTTGTGCGGGTGCTTTATCGCACATTTCTGCCCCTGATTTTAGGGGCTGGCAGCAAGGACTCCGCTTTACGACGGCCCCAGCGACACCCCCTAGTAGGAACTAGGCCTACGCGCTTTTCCGCCCGTTTATCTACACTTCGTAATCCACAATCACCGGAGCATGGTCGGATGCGCCTTTGCCCTGACGCTCTTCGATGTCGATGAATCCGGCGGACGCCTTTGCCGCGAGGTCGGGGGAGGCGAGCTGGAAGTCGATGCGCATGCCCTCATCCTTGAAAAAGCGGCCAGCCTTGTAATCCCAGTAGGTCCACTGGTTTGGGGTGAATTGGCGAGTTACTTCCTTCATGCCCGCCTGCTCCAGCGCATAGAAAGCTGCGCGTTCAGGCGGTGTGACGTGTGTTTTCCCTGCGAAGGCTGCCATTGACCAGACATCGCCGTCGGTCGGGGCAATGTTGAAGTCGCCGCCCATCATGAAGGTGGCCTCCGGGTCGTCGTCAAGCGTGGCGATGATGTGCTGACGGAGCCGCTCCAGAAATTCGAGCTTGTACTCGAAGTGCGGGTCGGTGATGTCGCGGCCGTTCGGGATGTAGAGGCTGTGGATGCGCACGCCAGCGCAGGTAGCAGCGATATGGCGGGCCTCCAATGTGGGAGTTGCGTCGGGGTCCTTGTTGAAACCGGGCTGACCGGGGAACCCTGCCTGGATGTCCTCAAGGCCGACGCGGGAGATGATGGCAACGCCATTCCACTGATTCAGGCCGTGGTGGGCGACTTGGTATCCCAGCTCTTCAAAAGCAGCGGTGGGGAATTGGTCGTCCCTGCACTTGGTTTCCTGGACGGCCAGGACATCAATGTCATTCCGGCGCAGCATTTCCACCATTCGGTCGAGGCGGGTTCGAGCCGAATTGACGTTCCAGACACAGATTCGCATATCAACGATTGTAAAAGGGGAACGAAACGGCGGCCTCATGCGTTGAATAAAGCAGTGACAAAATAGGCGGACAAAAGCGGACTAGGTGGGCGGAAGCCCGGTAGGAAAGGGAGTTTCGAGGTTGGCTAACTGGGACGATCGCCGTTACGGCGGCGAGTACAGTCCGGCGGATTACCTGAGTAGTAGTGGCAGGAATGCTTATCGGGAGCACGACACATATGCGGCGTACGGTGCGGCAATGCCGTATCAGGATGTGCCATATCCGGTAGCAAACATTCCGGTCGGCTACGAGAGCGGGTACCCCGCTAGCTACGGGGTGTCTTCCTTCGGTGAGCTCAGCACTAACCCCAAAGTTGCACCGCTGACCGCTCAAATGGCAGTACACCTGGGCTTCGACCCCAATCTGGCCAATGCCCCTGTGGTGCGTCGTGGTGGTGCGCTGCTGGTGGATTCTGTCATCTACACTGCGTTGATTGCCTCTATTGCAGTTCTCGCTAGCATCGCGGGGACATCCGACAGCGGCGTAATGGTGATGCTGATCAGCCTCTTCCTCGGTCCCGGTGGTTTTTACCTCTACCGCGTGGCGGGAGACTCCATCTTCGACGGTTCTCCGGGTAAGCACGCCATGGGCATGAAAATTGAAGGTGCACACGGGATGCCAGTTTCAGCCCGCGATGGTTTTGTGCGCAATGCCTGGATTCTGCCGTCGATGATTCCGGTCGCCGGTTGGTTTGTCTCTGCGGGCCTGGCTGGCTGGATTGCGATGGCTGCCTCACGCGATCCGCTGGGGAGAGGTCGTCATGAACTCTCGGTTCGCACTCGAGTGGTGGAAAAGCCGGAGACGCGCGAGCTGCAGCGCGGACAGCGCCGCATGGACAATCGCATGGGCAGCAAAGAGCAGCAGGGCAACCAGCTGAAGCGGACTAAACGGGTTAAGCGCGGGAAGTAGGGCGATTAGGGCGAGCAGGGCAGGGCCGAAACGTAAGCCCCCGGCCCCTAAGCCCCTGTCAGCTCCGCGTAGCGGTGCCGGTGGTGCTCGGTAAAACCGAGTGTCCGGTATAGCGCAATGCCAGCCTCATTTGAGCCCAATACCTGCAGATATGCAGAATCTGCCCCGTGTTGTGCGCCCCAGTGCATCATGTGAATTCCCAGTAGGGTGCCAAGTCCTCGGCGGCGCATATCGGCTGCGACTTCCACAGCGGAGAACCCGAGCCACACACGGCCGTCGTCCGATTCGGTCAGCGTGCCGCGCGTAATGGCTACCGTGCGTATGCCTTCAGGCGCATTGTTGTCAGGCACTTGCAGGCGTCCGAAACACATGCGGCCGTCAATTTCATTGCGCAGGAACTGCAGCGCATGCTCGGGCAGTGTAGTGCCGCGGAAGTGGTAGAGCTCCAGCCAGTCGTCGTCAGGCTGATCAGCGATGTCCACCTGCACGTCTGCCAACTCGGTGGTGTTGGATTCAGCTGCCAATTCAGCAGGCGGCAAGTCCCCATCGAGCGAGCGCGTCATAACCACAATGTCCGGCCCGACCGTCCACTCTGACCCCGCGACCAGTGCCTGTGCAGGCTTGGCGATCCGATCCGGAACCGCAATCCGCACCGGCAAATCATGGGAATCGTAAAACGACTTAATCTTCTCCAGCGGCACCGGCTGAGTGCTGGCTCCGGGCTCGAGCGGCAGCGCGGAGTTGGAACGCTCCGTAATACCATCGCCCGCACGCAGCAGCCAGCCCGACTCCACCACATGCGCGATACCTGGGAAGGCCTTTGCGGTCGCAGTTTCCACGGCGCGAATATCCGAATTGCGCACCGGATGGTCGGGGAGGGCCTTCACAATCAAAATGTGCTTATCGCTAAAGTCCACTGCTGCCACGGACTCGTCGGCACGCACGCCAGCACGAACCTGTGGACGTACGACGAACGGATCCATGCTGAGCACATGCCCAATGACGTCCGTAGTCTTCTTGCCGCTGGCCAGCGCCTCTTCATCGGTTAGCGCGCGCCGCACAATGACACGACGTCCCACCGCCACTTCACCGACGCCCCAGCGGGAAATCGGAAGCTTCTGTGCTGCATTTTCGCTTGCCGACGACTCCAATTGCCTATCCGCCACGATCTAATCCTCGTGGCCGAACGGATCCGGATCCACGCCCGGCATCCAGGTCAGGCCGCCCTCGGTCCAACCGGCGCGCTTGATTTCCTTCTTGGCCATGCGCTTCCAACGACCGGTGAGGCAATCGGTGTAGAGGAACCCATCCAGGTGGCCGACCTCGTGCTGCATGCAGCGGGCGAAGAATCCGGTGGCCTCGATGCGGACCTCTTCGCCGTTTTCATCCAGGCCGGTGACGACAGCCTTCTCCGCACGGTTGGTGGGGAAGGACAGGCCGGGCACAGAGAGGCAACCCTCGTCATCGGAGCCGTCGTCGTTAGGCATGGTCTTCGGGATTTCACTGGTGGTCAGCACCGGATTGATGACGCAGCCGCGGTGCCAGACGTCGTCGTCATCGGGGCAGTTGTAGACGAACAGACGCTTGCCGACACCCACCTGGTTGGCAGCCAGCCCCACACCGTGGGCGCGATCCATGGTTTCGTACATGTCCTCGATGAGCTCGCGCAGCTCGGAGACGTCCTCGGTTACCGGCTGGGTAGGAGTGTGGAGAACGGGGTCTCCGGCAATCACAATGGGACGGATAGTCATGCCGCTGATTCTACTCGGCGTCCATGTTTTCTAAATCGCCTGGTGATGTCTGAGTTGTGTCAGGGAGTTGTAGGTGGGGCGTAGGTGAGGTGGGGGGGCTGGGCCTTACTATGTATCTTCACTAAGTATCTGCATAGGCAGTGTCGTGCAGAATAGAGGGTCAGCGCGAGTGAGAAGGAAAGCGGGGTGCGGAAAGTGGTGAGCAAGAAGCCCATAGGTGGCAGCCACGAACCTGAGGCCGAGCGGCGGCTTGACTCATCCGAACATCTCGGACTCGTGGGTGATACCAGCGGCATTGAACCCGTTTTGGCTCAGAAAATGCTGGATTTTGAGAAAGAATGGCTGAAAGTTGCCCGCCGCGGACCGCGTATGGCCGGTGCGCGGCAGGAGGCAATTCGGCGTCGCTTTGCCGAGGACTTTGGAAACAACACAATCCGCTACCACCAGGTACTTTCGCGACTTCTCGACTCTCCGGCAGCCGAAGCTGCCGAACCCGTGTTGGTTCATCGGCTGCGCGCCGTGCGGGACAACCAAGACGCGTAAGGTTCAAGCTTCACTTCACGGTTCGGCGGCAGAACATATAGGATGTGGGATGTGTCTGACCAACTAAACCCTCAGAATTCGCCGCGTCCGGGCCGTCATCGACTCGATGACGACTACGACGACTTCGATGAGTACAGCGATTACGCGGAGGCTCCGGCCGCTGGCGGCGCTCATGCGTACTCCGAGCCGTCGGATGCTCAACACGCAGCGCCCAGATCTGCGGCTCCGGCCGCTGGCGCAGCCGCTGCTGGTGCTACCGCTGCCGCCACTACCGGTGCTGGCTCGAGGGCTGCTGCTAGCAATTCCGCAGCTGCTGATGGTGCTGATGACGGCGACATCGGTGACGGTGCCGGTGATGGCCGCTACATGCGCGTTCTCGCTATCGTGCTGCTCGCTATCGGCGTGTGCCTGGTCGCCTACGGTGCCTACGCACTCAGCACGCGTGGCGACGATGCTGAGAACACCGGCCAGAATGACACCTCGGCATCCGCTCCGGCGGACTCTGGTGCGCCTGCTGACTCGGCCAACGGCAGTGATCCGGCAAAGGATGGTGCTGCTGGAGATGGTGACGGCGAGGTCCTGCCGCCGCCGGCAAACGAGCCAGGCAAACCGGTTCCTCCCGCGGAGAATCCGCCGGCACAGGATGAGGCCAACGAAGGGCCACAGATTGACCGCAAGACTGTCAAGGTCAGTGTCCTGAACAACTCTGAGGTCGTGGGCCTTGCCGATGACCTGTCCAAGCAGATGGGCGAGCAGGGCTGGGGCGCCGGCGAGACCGGCAACGCTCCTGAAGAGAAGATGGGTGTGTGGGAGAAGACCACCGTCTACTTCGACCCGCAGAACGAAGAGGAAAAGGCCGCCGCTGAGCAGATCGCGCACGACAACGGTTGGGAAGCCGCACCTCGCGATGACCGTCTCCGGGACGCTCCGGCGGGAATCGTCGTGGTCGCCACTGACCCGGCTCACTAGACTCCCGGCCCACCGGACTTCGGTCTCTCACTAAGGTCTGCGGCCTAAGCGTCAAGACCTGCCGCCGTGGTACGAAGCCCCCCCCCATAGCTTCCCAAGCCCCGCGTAAGCCACACATTTCATGGCTTACGCGGGGCTTTTGCATATTTTGCAGTCTCAAACAGATCACGGCTGAAAAAGGGGTACTAGTATTCTGCTAGTAGCCAGTGAGGTCTGTGAGGTTTTTATGTTCGCCGTAATGCGTCGTCGCGTTGCTGTCGCCACCGCGTTGGGTTGTGCTGCAACACTGTTGGTTTCCTGCTCAGGGGTTGAATCCAGCAGTGACAAGGACGGGAACGCGGACGCGTCGTCAAGCACTGCGCCAGTGAGCGTAGATCCGGCTGCACCGAAGCTGACCGAGCGAGTCAGCGCCTATAACTTCATCCGCACAAACGACGACGGATCAATGAAAATGCTGGCAACTGTGCAGGTCATGAGTGCCAAGGGGTGGATGGGTCTTTCCGACGAAAAAGGTCAGTTCACTACCTTGGATAAGGGTAAGTACACAGTGCAGGCGCGCGGTGCATCTGGCTGCAGTGGCATAGGCAGTCCCGCAGCTGAGGGGTTGGGTGTTATCGGTGAAGTGCACGTCGATGACAAACGGAATGCAGATGTCTGGAACGTGCCGTCCAAGGTGGACGAGGACAGTTTCACCACAGTTGCGCTTGTCGATTCCAACGGTGACCTTGCCTCCTGCGCAAAAACCGTCACCTGGACGGAGCCAACTGAGGAAAACGACTCCTAGTGTGAAAAAATAGCGGTATGACTGAGCAATTTTCCGGATCGGCGCAGCCATCTCTGGGAGTGGAATGGGAAGTGGCGTTCGTTGACCGACGAACGCGCGACACCGCCCCCGCTGCCGCCGAGGTGCTCGACATCATCGATGCGGAGCATCCCGGACATGGGCTCCAGCGCGAGTTCCTCGCCAACACCGTGGAGCTCGTCACCGGTGTGCACATGAACGTGCCCGATGCCGTAGCGGAGCTCCAAAGCCAGCTAGATATGGTTCTCGACGCCGCTGACCGCGTTGGGGTGGATGTGTGGTCATCGGGCTCGCATCCGTTCGCCCGCGGTACTGCTCAGCAGGTCAGTGCCAAGGGGCACTACTCCGAAATCATCAACCGCACTCAGTGGTGGGGGAACCAGATGATTATCTGGGGAGTCCACGTCCACGTAGGCATTAAAGACTCCGAACGCGTTTGGCCGATCATTCAGGCTCTGGCAACGAAGCTGCCGCACATGTTGGCGCTGTCTGCCTCCTCACCGGCCTGGAACGGCGAGGACATGGGTTACGCTTCCAACCGAAGCCTGCTCTACCAGCAGCTTCCCACCGCGGGTCAGCCGCCGGCGATTTACACCTGGCCCGAGTGGGAGTCCTACATGCACGACCAGTCCCGCTCCGGCGTCATCAACCACACCGGCTCGATGCACTTGGACATCCGCCCGGCATCAAAGTACGGCACCATTGAGATTCGTGTCGCCGACGCCACCTCTAACCTGCAGGAACTCGCCGCTATCGTGGCATTGACGCACTGCCTGACGGTTTACTACGACCGCATGTGGGAGGCTGGCGAGGAACTACCGTCACTGCAGTCCTGGCACATCGCCGAAAACAAGTGGCGCGCCGCCCGCTACGGGATGGACGCGTTGGTCATCGTCAATCGCGATACCGACGAGCGGTGGGTTCGCGATGAACTCCGTGAGCTTGTGGTTCAGCTCGCCCCGCTTGCCGACGAACTGGGCTGCCGAGCCGAACTGGAATTCGTCAACAACATCGTGGAAATGGGCGCGGCATACGAGCGTCAGCGCACTGTGGCGGATGCGGCCGGGGCGCTGCCTTCGATGGCTACCGAGGACGACGTACGAGCGAACGAAGAGCGCATTGGCCACACCCCGTGGCGGGCCGCTGTGGATCTTGCAGTGCAGGAACTGCGCGCCGGGCATCCGATAGCGCCTGCAGATTTCCACGAGCAGGTGAGCGACTAGCCGTCGTTAAGCGGTGTGTGCCTAGACCCGCGGTTCCCGGCTGTCATCGCGGGCCAGGCTGTCCTCGTCGACGAGCCTCTCCTTGAACGCCTCGTGGCCAACGCGGTTACTAACAATCGGCGATGTACCCAGAGCAAACAGGATAATCAGGGTCAACAGAGCCAAGTCACTGCTAGTAGTTGTGTGAGCTGACGCGTGCGTGGCGACGTGCACAAGCGAGCCCGACAGCGTCAAAATTAGCCCCAGTGTTTGTGGCTTGGAGGATGCGTGCATCCGACTGATGGTGTCGCGGAAGCGTATCAATCCCACGGACGCTGCAACGCACAGTAGCATTCCGGTGAGAATCAGTGTGATGGCGATAATGTCTGCCACGAGAATCATTTGGATTCTCCCTTCGCTGTTTTCGGAGCCGTTGTCGGTGTTGCCTTAGGCGCCGCTTTCTGTGCGGTTTTCTTTGTGGCGACCTTTCCGGTTGCTTTCGTCGCACCCTTCCGGGAGCTCTTTGCGGGCTGCTTTCCGTCATCTGGAACACGGAACTTGGCGACCGCCAGCGAAGACAGGAAACCGAGCAGCGCAATGATGAGCATTGGGTAGACCACCGAAGTGTCCAAGCTCCAGGCCATGAACGCAGCGAGCATGCCCTGCAGCATTGCAGTCGTCGACTCCAGCGCCACCAGGCGGTCCAGCGAGTTTGGACCGGCAATCATGTGCCCGAGGGTAATCATCACCGCAATGAAATAGCCTGCGGCAGCCACTCCGAGCAGAGTGTTAAAAACTTCCGGGTTCATCGGCTACTCCTTTCGCTGCTCTTCTCGCTGCTCTTGTCGCTGCTCACCTGGTTGTCACTTGGCACCGACTTGGTCGGTTGCTCGTTGACATCGCGGTTTTCAAACGCCCGAATAACCAGACGCTCGATTCGAGTCAGCTGGTTGATTTGCTCGGCTACCTTGCTCGTCGACGACGCGTCGAGAATGTGCATGGTCAGCGTCTTTTCCCGCTTGTCGATGTCCACGATGATTCCGCCCGGCTGCAAGTTAATCAGTGCCATTGCAGTCGTGAGCGAAATATCGTCGTTGGTGCGCATAGGGACCTTGATGATGGCCGTCGGTGGTGGATCAGCTCGTCGGATGGCCAGCCAGGAGACACTGATTGAGGCCTTCACAAAGTCGATTGTCCAGGAACCGAACAGTCGCACCATGCCACCGAAGTTGATGTCCAGCGCGCTGTTTGGCGGGATAGGCATGGCGAGGTTGAGCAACGTGGCTACCAGGATTCCCGAAAGCACATTGGCAAATGTCACTTCGCCCCACAGCATGACCCAAATAATCAGCGTGAACAGGAACAACAGGATTGAAATACGCGGTGGTCGTTTTGCGGCCACCCTGGCGCGAGCTTTACTCATGAGCTTTCACCTGCTCCTTCCAACGTGCTGGTGGCATGTTCGGTCACCGGGTCCGACTCCCACGGGCTCTTGGTGCGGCCTGGGTTCTTCAGCTGCTCCAGTCCCTTGCCATCAGCCGATTCGATACCGAGAACTGCCGCGCGGTAGTCATCAACATTCGCGACGTTGCTCGCCGCTTCGGTAGCCACATTAGACAGCGGTCCGGCCAGAAGAGTCACGCCCACAGAGGCAATCACCAGTAGGGCCGTCGGCATCACCATGCCGAGTGGCATCCGGCCGACGTCGTCACGTTCTGCGATAGCGACCATCTGCGTCCTTTCCCGGAGTGCAGCTGGTTGCGCCAGCACGGTGTCACCCTCGGGGGCATCGGAACGGTCACGCCAGAAGGCCTTCGACCAGACGAGAATCATGGTGTAGAGGGTCAGCAGGCTGGTGATAATCGAACCCGCAACCAGAATCCACGCGGTGGCGGAGCCGTCTTGGGCACCCGCCTCAATCAGCATGACCTTGCCCAGGAAGCCCGAGAACGGTGGGATACCACCGAGGTTGAGCGCGGGCACAAGGTATAGCAGCGCCAGCAGCGGCGAGGATTTGGCCAGGCCACCCAGGCTGCGCAGGGAGGACGAGCCCGCCTGGCGTTCGATAAGCCCGACCACCAGGAACAACGCCGTCTGCACCAGAATGTGGTGGACAATGTAGAAGATTGCGCCGCCGAGCCCCAGCGTATTGCCGACGGCAATACCGAAGATCATGTATCCGATGTGGGACACCAGCGTAAATGACAAGAGACGTTTGATGTCATTTTGGGCCATGGCGCCGAGAATGCCCATGAGCATTGTCGCTAGGCCGGCCCACATCAGGACGTCGTCAAGCCTGCCGTCGGGGAAGACGACACTGCGCGTGCGGATGATCGCGTAGACACCCACCTTCGTCAGCAGACCCGCGAAGACTGCGGTGACCATGGACGGTGCGGTGGGGTAGGAGTCTGGCAACCACGCCGACAGCGGGAACACCGCCGCCTTCACCGCGAAGGCAACGAGCAACACTGCGAAGATTGCGGTGCGGGTGCCATCGGGGATGTCCTCCATACGCAGAGAAATATGCGCGAAGTTCACCGTGCCGACCGCTTGATAAACCAGGCCAATCGCCAGCAGGAACACCATCGAGGACAGCATGTTGACCATCACATACGACACGCCTGCGCGAGTGCGTGACGACGATGCTCCCAGCGTGAGCAGCACGTAGGAGGCTACGAGCAGAACCTCGAAACCGACATACATGTTGAACAGGTCGCCAGCCAGGAAGGCCATCGAGACACCCATGTTGAGCAACATGTACGTCGGAACGAAGACGGAGATCGGCTCATCTTCGTCACCGTCGCTAATACCCTGGCCGATGCCGAACCACATCACGGCAAAGAGGACCAGCTGAGAGACGGTAATCATCAGCACGGCGAGGTTGTCGGCCACGAGCGTGATGCCGATTGGTGCGTCCCAGCCGCCCACCTGGACCGTGTGGATGCCGTGCGCGTAGATGAGATACACCAGTGCGCTGGCGACTCCCAGCAGGCTGCCGAGTGAAAACAGCGCGATCGCCTGCTGTGCTTTGGGAAAACGTGCCAGCAGCAGAGCAATTGCGGCGGTGGCGGCGGGGACGATGATAGGAAGCGGGATTAGCGCCAGGATTAATTGCTCAGTCGTCATCGTCGTCACCTCCTGGGGTGTTGGATGGTGGGGTAACTGGTTTTTCGAAACAGACCGGACCGAAGTTATCTCCGGCCTCCGTGGGGCGACCGGTGGTGGGGTCGTCGGATTTGTCGTGATCCGGAGCAGCTGATGGGTCGCTGGCGCGACGCTGTGCCAGGCTGCGGTCCTCGTGGTCATCCTGCACGTGATCGCCGATGTGGTAGCGGTGCTGGCGATAGAGCAGAGCCAACAGGAAGGCGGTCATGCCCATAGAGATAACAATCGCGGTGAGGATGAAGGCCTGAGGTAGCGAGTCGGCCTGGGCATCGCTGACTAGCGATTCTCTATCCCAGATTGGTGGTTGCCCCGGTGCACCAGAGCCAAGCAGGATGAGCAGGTTGATACCGTTGCCCATCAGCAACAGTCCCATGAGCATCCTGGTCAACGAACGATCGAGGAAGAGGTACACCCCGGCGGCAATCAGAGTGCCGACAGTAGCTAGCAGAACAAAATTGAGAATCACTGGTGAGTGTCCTTTCCTTCGGTCCTAGCTGGGGCTGTCGGTTCTGAGGCCTCCGAGGTGGCCGTGTTGGCAGTGCCTGCGGGTTTAATGCCTGCAGGTTTAACGCCTGCGGGCTTGACACCTGCGGGGTTAGCGCCTGCGGACTTAACACCTGCGGGCTTAGCCGCCGCCAACTTGCTACGCAGCTGGCGGGACTGGCCGAGTGCGGCTCGATTCACACGACGTGAACGATCACGCTCAGCGCGAAGGTTTATCTGAGCATCGATGCCGCCGCCCAAACTGCGCAGGATGTAGACAATCGTGCCAACGACAATCATGTACACACCCAGGTCAAAGAGCATAGGGGAGACAACGGTGACGTCGCCGAGCAGCGGAATTTCCCGCGAGCCGTACCAGGAAGTCAGCGGAGCCCAACCCACGAACAGTGGCCATACGGCGCTAAGAGCCGACACCAGCAGACCGCCGCCGAGAAGTACCTCGGTAGGAATTGGCAGAGTTGCTGCCAGTTCACGATGCCCACCGATGAGATAACGCATGGTCAGTGCCAGCGCAGCCACGAGGCCACCTGCGAAGCCACCACCGACATCGTTGTGGCCGGCGAAGAAGAGGTAGATGGAAACCACCATCATGGCGGGGAAGAGCGCGCGCGATGCCACCAGAACCATGATTGGGTAGCGCAACCGCTCGGCTTCACCGGACTCATCGATGGTGTTCAACCAGCGGGTGTTGCGGCGAGCACGATTCCGCTGTGGCTTAATCTTTGAGCGCATGTGCATCGTGTGCGTGCGGAATACCAGCGAGGTAATCCCCAGCGCCACCATCACCAGCACGGTGATTTCACCGAAGGTATCCCAGGCGCGGATATCGACAAGAAGTACGTTGACCGCATTCTGGCCGTGCCCAATGTCGTGAGCCAGCGGCGGAATGTCGCCGGAGATTGGCTCAGTACGACGGGAGCCCATAGCGTAGGCGGCCAACACTGGGACAGTGACACCGACTGCGATGGCCAGCCATGCACGGTGTCGTATCCACCTCGGATTTGATGCCGGTGCCCGCGGCGAGAGCGTGCGCAGCACCAACACGAAAACAATCATTGAGACCGTCTCAACCAGCAGCTGCGTCAGAGCCAAATCAGGTGCACCGTACATGGCGAAGATAATGGCCAAGCCGTAGCCGGTCACACCTACCAGGATGACACCGGAGAGCCTGTTTTTCTGTTGGGTGGCGGCCAGAGCCGCGATGATCATAATCAACGCGACCGCGCCCTGCGGTGCAGAGTCCCACAGTTCCATTCGGAGCTCATCACGCTCACCGAGCAACAAGGCACCGATGGACAGCACGATGAGGGTCAGCAAAATGACCGCCTCATTCAACGGAAGGGAACCACGCTGGGTCGCAGCAGTGGCACGGAGAGAAAGACGGCGGGCCAAGTCCAGGATGCCGTCGTAAAGCGCATCGGCACTACCGAGAGCCGGCTGCTCAAACTGCAGCTGACGCACCAGTTTGCGCTGCCAGTGCATGATGCCACCTGTGATCAGAATTGTGGCTGTCAGCGCCAGGGGGAGGGTGAAGCCGTGCCAGAGAGCCAGGTGCGATTCTGCTTCCGCATTCGGGTAGGCATTGGTGAGGTAGGGCGAGATAGTCGAGTCGAGGACCCGCGGAATCAGACCGAAAACCAAACCTGCCAGCGCCAACAGCCAAGCCGGGCCAATCTGATCCCAGGTCGGGGAATCCATCTCGGCGACGGCGGGGGAAGTGCCACCGCCGCTGGCGTGCGTGCTGGGCTTGGTCGCAAACGCGGCACGTAGCAGGTAGAGCGAGTACGCCACGGTCAGAATCGAGCCTACGACCAGGCCAATAGTGGTGAACACCGCCGGCATACCGTGCAGTGGTTCAGCATTGAGCGTGGCCTCGAGCGCCGCTTCCTTCGCGACAAAGCCGAAGAACGGAGGCACACCCATCATCGAGGCGGCAGCGAGAATCGAAATCACCAGCAACTGTGGCGACTTCTTGCCCAGGCCAGAGAGCTTACGGATATCGCGCGTACCAGTCAGCCTGTCAATCGTTCCCGCCGTCATAAACAGAGTGGCCTTGAACATGGCGTGGCCGAGAGTCAGCGCCAGGGCCGCCAGCATCGTCGCACGCGTGCCTATCGACGCTACCGTGATGATGAATCCCAACTGGCTGACAGTGCCATACGCCATGATCAGCTTGAGATCCTTCTGGCGCAGAGCCATCCAGCCACCCATAATCATGGTCAAAAGGCCGAGCGGGATGATGATTGGTTGCCACGCGTTGGTGGCGTTGAAAGTTGGCGCAAGTCGGGCGACCAGGAACACACCGGCTTTGACCATCGCTGCCGAATGCAGGAAGGAAGAAACCGGGGTAGGAGCGGCCATTGCGCCGGGCAGCCAGAAGTGGAAGGGCGCGATAGCGGATTTAGAAAGTGCGCCGATGACCAGCAGGATTGCGGCGGTGGAGATTGCTGTGGAGTTCAGCTGCGATGTGGTCAGCGCGCCAGGTGCTGTGAGGTCGGAGAAGTTCCAGAACCCGGTGGTCACTCCCATCAGGACGATACCGACCAGCATGATCAGCCCGCCCAGTGTCGTGACCAGGAGCGCCTGGCCTGCTGCGCGACGGGAGGAAGCTCGCTCGGCATAGTAGCCCACCAGGAGGAAGGAAAGAACCGAGGTAATTTCCCAGAAGACAAACATCAGCATGATGTTGTCGCTGATGACCAGGCCGTACATAGCTGCGGCGAAGGCAACCATTTGGGCTGCGAAGGAGCCTATTCGGCGACGTTTTCCGGGCGGCGGATTGACGAAGTATCCGGAGCAATACACCAGTACGAGAAAGCCGATGGTCAAAACCAGTGTGCCGAAGAGCGATTCAATAGGACCTAATCGCAGGTTTACATCCAAGTGGATAATGGGCATCCACGAAAAATGCGTGACGGCGGGTTGCGTGAGTGCGGAAGTTTCCCCGTTGCCATTGTCTAGAGCTAAGCGAACGAGATGGGTGCCGGTGTAGATGGCACCGCCTGCCAGCGGGAGGCTGAGTACGAGGAACCCGCGGGTTCCGAGCCACTTAATCGTCCATGGTGCAAGCGCTGCCGTAACGAACAGGATGCACAGGAGAGAAGTCACTATTCCATAATGATTGGAACACGCCAGTTCATGCAACCCCGTTTTAGGGACTTAAGCATTTGAAGCGGTGTTAACCGAGTGTGTGAAAACGGTCAATTGTTTCTGGGAAAGTGAAAGTTTGGGGGTGAGTTGTGGGGGGGGGGGGGGG